>NZ_JADBTB010000161.1:0-5493 GCF_020246405.1 Microcystis sp. M083S1 | reverse complement strand
GCTTCCACCACCGTCGCATACCACAGTTAAAAAACCATGTACTGTCTTACACAGAGTCCACAGACTTTCGCCCCATTTCAGAAGCCCGATTCCGTGTGTCCCACGGTACGTTGACCGCCTATAGCTTCTTGTACTTGTTGCACGCGACTTTTTACCCGGCCAAGCTTTTCTGGTCGGAACCCCCTAAGCCGAGTTTTCAAGGTGCTGCGCCGTCCACTTGGTTTTCGAGACTGGCTTTTTAATTCTAACGTAAAGCCGCCGTAGAACGGCGGGGTTTCAGACCCAAAATTTCCGATGAACAACTTCGGTGACAAGGTAAGTTTTATTTGGAGTATCGCGGATTTAATCCGCGACACCTTTAAGCGCGGCAAATATCAAGATGTCATCTTGCCTTTCACCGTGCTGCGTCGCCTCGACTGTGTGTTAGAGCCGACCAAAGAGGAGGTCTTAACAGCCTACCACCAGTACAAAGACAAGCTCGACAATCTCGACCCCCTCCTCTGCAAAAAATCAGGATTTGCCTTCTATAACAGTTGTCCCTACGACTTCGAGAAACTCCTCGATGATCCCAAACAGTTGGCCGCTAACCTCAAGCTCTACATCAACAGTTTTAGCGGCAATATGCGCGAGGTATTAGAGAAGTTCGACTTTGCCAACACCATCGACAAGCTGGAACAATCAGACCTGCTCTTTCTCGTCACCGAGCGGTTTAAGAACATCGATTTACACCCCGATAAGGTTTCTAACCTAGAGATGGGATACATCTTTGAGGAACTCATCCGCAAGTTTAACGAAGCTCTCGATGAAAATCCGGGGGAACACTTCACACCCCGGGAAGTGATTCAGTTAATGGTTAACCTCATCTTCTCCCCGGACAAAACACAGTTAAGCCAAGAATACATTACTCGCAGCGTTTACGATCCCTGCTGCGGTTCCGGGGGAATGCTGACCATTGCCAAGGATCGGATTTTGGAACTCAACCCCAAGGCCCAGGTTTTTCTCTTTGGCCAGGAAGTCAACCCGGAGACTTTTGCTGTGTGTAAATCCGACCTCTACATGAAAAGTGTGGACGGTAAGGACGCTGAAAATATCAAGTTTGGCAGCACCCTTTCCCAGGACCAGCACAGTGACAAAACCTTTGACTATCTCCTGGCCAATCCACCCTACGGCAAGGACTGGAAGCGAGATAAGGACGCGGTGGAGACAGAGGCACAAAAAGCGGGCAGCCGATTTTCAGCAGGAACACCCCGCATCAGTGACGGACAACTTCTTTTTCTACAGCACATGATTGCACGCATGAAGCCGGAGACCCAAGGAGGCAGCCGCGTGGCGATTGTTATGAACGGTTCGCCATTGTTTACCGGGGATGCGGGAAGTGGGGAGAGCGAGATCCGGCGCTGGATTTTGGAAAATGACTGGCTCGAAGCAATTATCGCTCTGCCGAATGACCTATTTTATAACACCGGCATTGCCACATATATCTGGGTATTGACCAACCACAAGGCTGCTGAGAGAAGAGGTAAGGTGCAGCTGATTAATGCCTCCGAGTTTTGGCTGCCGATGCGGAAGAGTCTTGGCAGCAAGCGCCGGGAGATTAGTTCCCAGCATATTCGGGAGATAACTGAAATTTTCCAGAGTTTTCAACCCTCGGAAGTGAGTAAGATTTTTGATAGGGAAGATTTCGGCTACCGCAAGATTACCGTAGAGCGTCCCTTGAGGCTCAATTTTCAGGCATCACCGGAGCGGATTGAGCGATTGAAAGAGCAGAGCGCGTTTGCTAGTCTGGCAGTAAGCAAGAAGAAAAGTGATGAAATGAAGGGGATCGAGGAACAGGCCGGCAAGGAACAACAAAGGCTGATTTTAGACATTCTTAATAGTTTTCCCGATACTTTATATCAGGATCGAGGGGAATTTGAGAAGGTGCTAAAGAAAGCGATGAAAACCGGGGGAATAACGGTCGCACCAGCAGTTTATAAGGCGATTCTTTCGGCTCTTTCTGAGCGGGACGAAACGGCTAATATTTGTCTGGATAAACAGGGTAATCCCGAACCGGATACGGATTTAAGAGATACGGAAAATGTACCACTTAAACAGGATATTAATGACTATTTCGATCGAGAAGTTCTTCCCCATGTAACCGATGCTTGGATTAGTGACACGGTGCGGGATATTAGGGACGGTGCGCTCGGAAAGGTGGGGTATGAGATTAATTTTAATCGCTATTTTTATAAGTATCAGCCACCGCGAACTTTAGAGGCAATTGAAGCTGATATTAAGGAAGTGGAAGGGGAGATTTTAGCCATGTTAACAAGTCTAGAGGAGAGAATTTGAGCATGACCCTACGAGAGAAGATGCGGGAGTATTTAGAAAATGGCTTACAATTAGGATGGTTAATCGATCCGAAAAGTAAAACCGTTGAGATTTATCGAGCTAATCAAGAGGTGGAAGTTTTGCACAATCCCACACATTTATCAGGTGAGAATATTCTAACTGATTTTGTTTTAGATTTGGACGATCCCCCCCACCCCCCTTCAAAAGGGGGGAGAAGCAAATAAAGTAAAAAAGAGGTGTCAAAATGCCAGTAATTAAATTACGCTCTCATATCGGCGAAGATGGGATGTTACATTTAGATATTATCCCTGAGTTTAAAGGTCAGGAAGTGGATGTAACAGTAACTGTTGAACCTATTACAGAGGAGAAAACCAAAACAAAGGAAACCTTATCTCAAGCAAGGGAAAGATTTGCTAAAGTGCGAGAACATTTTCAAGGAAGAAATTTTTTGGATAGCACAGAATTATTAAGAGAGGATAGACAAAGGTGACGAGTTTTGTTGTTGATGCTAATGTAGCTATCAAATGGGTGTTAACAGAAATTTATACAGATAACGGTTCTCGCTTATTAAGTCCCCAGTGATGAATATCTATCAGAAAACCTTGGTCATTCAAGATCCTAATCAGCTTGTTTTGTCTGATTTACCTTTTCAAAAAGGTCAGCAAGTGGAAGTAATGATTATTGCCAAAAATTATGACAGGGAAGCTCTAGCTAATAAGTTACGAGATTTCTTTAAAGAAGTCCAAGCTTTACACGCTGACAATCCTTTGACTGAAGAGGAAATTGAAGCTGAAATTGAGGATTATAGAAGAGGAAAATGAAGGTTGTAATCGATACTAATGTTGTTATTTCTGCCGCAATAGCTGACAGAAACCCAGAAAAAATAATTATCTTTGTAGTATCTAACCCAGATTTTTACTGGATAGTATCACCGGATATTTTAGCAGAATATAGAGAGGTTTTATCCCGAAAACGGTTAAAGCTAACTAATGAGCAGAAACAATACTGGTTGACTCTTACAAGTGCCGTTACTTTTGTCGTCGATATTAATTTAGAAATTGATTTCCCCAGAGATAGAAAAGATGCTAAGTTTTTAGCCTGTGCAATTATTAATAATGCTGATTACTTTATTACAGGAGATAAGGACTTTGATGAAGTTAAAAATCTAGGCCATACCAAGATTATTTCAGTTTCTCTTTTTCAGACAAAATATCAAATAAAATAGTAACCTAAGAGCTAGATTAATATGATGACAAAAAAATGGCAGCTTTATCCTACTTATAAGGATTCTGGAGTTGAATGGTTGGGTGCAATTCCAGAGCATTGGGAGATGGTCAAATTCTCTCACTTCATTGATTTTCAAGAGGGTCCTGGGATTATGGCTGATGATTTTAAAGATGAAGGTGTACCCCTACTACGAATTACAAATTTAAAACCTGGGTATGTTGACATTGAAGGGTGTAACTACTTGGCAATAGATAAAGTAGAGCAGAAGTGGAAGCACTTTAGACTTTTAGCAAATGATCTTCTAATTAGCTGTTCTGCGTCCACAGGATTGGTGTCTATTGTTGACCAGAAATCTGCTAACTCCATTGCATACACAGGCATTATACGCCTCAGACCTGCACGAAATAATATAGCAAGAGATTTCATTAGAGTTCTAGTAGGCTCTGATTTTTACTTTACACAGATTAATCAACTGAAAACTGGCACTACAATTCAACATTATGGTCCTGTTCATCTAAAACAAATCAAGATACCCATCCCCCCCCTTCCCGAACAACAAAAAATCGCCCAATTCCTAGACCGAGAAACTGGCAAAATTGATAAACTAATCACCAAGAAAGAGCGCTTAATCAAACTCCTTAAAGAGAAGCGCACCGCACTGATTAGCCATGCAGTCACCAAAGGACTTAACCCAGATGTTCCGATGAAGGATTCCGGGGTTGAATGGTTGGGTAAAATTCCAGAACATTGGAAGGTTACACTTGTGAAGCGTGTTAGCTCTATTTTTATACCACAAAGAAATAAACCTGAACTTAACACCTCTGAGGGGCTTCCCTGGGTTACGATGGAAGATATGATTAACAAAGAAGTTAATGGTTCTATTTCAGGTTATTTGGTTAACTATAAAGATGCTTTTATAGCAGGCTCGAAAGCAATACCAAAAAAATGTGTAATAGCTAGTTGTGTCGGAAATTTTGGAGTTGCCTCTGTTAATACACAGTCAGTAATTATTAATCAACAGCTACAAGCATACATCCCAGTAAACATTGATCCTTTTTTTCTTAGATATCTTGTTTCGGTTTCTAAATCATATTTTGAGCGAGTTTGTACTGTCACTACGATTGTTTATGTAAATCGGGAACAGTTTGGAGAATTACCAGTGTTACTTCCACCATCTGAAGAACAACAAAAAATCGCCCAATTCCTAGACCGAGAAACCAGCAAAATTGACAACCTAATCACCAAAACCCGCACCAGCATTGACCATCTCAAAGAATATCGCACCGCGTTAATTTCAGCCGCCGTTACTGGTAAAATAGACGTGAGGGAACATTAAAGCCATGCACATTATAAATCGCAAGCCTTTAAACGAATTTGCGGAGAGATACTAGGGTTGATTTATAGTAGGGTTGATTCATGAATCAACCCTACCCTTAGTCCCCTCTTGATCAGGGTGGTATCTGATAATTTTTAACGGCTACCTACTTAAGTAGGGCATAATATCAAATCCGTTGAGTAACGCACAGAAAACGGGTTTCTCGGAGAAACCCGTTTTCTACTCATGCACTCATGCAAAAAGGGGAATAAATAATCAGTCTTTAATAACCAGATTTAGTATAATACTGACAATGAGCAGTCTAAAGACTTGACATCCTCGCCGCCCTAAAAGTGCGGCGATTCCTAAACCTCACGATTTAAGTTTCTGCTTCCACCACCGTCGCATACCACAGTTAAAAAACCATGTACTGTCTTACACAGAGTTCACAGACTTTCGCCCCATTTCAGAAGCCCGATTCCGTGTGTCCCACGGTACGTTTCCAGCTAAACGCTTCTTGTATTTGTTGCTTAGACTTTTTACCCGGCCAAGCTTTTCTGGTCGGAACCCCCTAAGCCGAGTTTTCAAGGTGCTGCGCCGTCCACTTGGTTTTCGAGACT
>NZ_JADBTB010000160.1:0-18631 GCF_020246405.1 Microcystis sp. M083S1 | reverse complement strand
GTACTAAAAGAAGCAATACCACTATGAGAGATGATAGCGAACGCTTGCGGGATATTTTAGAAGCAATTGAGCGTTTAGAAAAGTATGCTCGACAGGGAAAAACCCTGTTTGAACAACAAGAATTAATTCAAACTTGGATTGTCTATCATTTACAAATTATTGGTGAAGCAGCTAGAGCAACTTCTCAAGAATTTAAAGCAAGACATCCCGAAGTTCCTTGGCGAGATGCCAGCGATCTAAGAAACTTAACTATTCATGAATATTTTCGTATCAATCTAGAGATTATTTGGGATATTGTTGAAAATGACATTCCTCCTCTAAAAGGACAAATCGAAGCTATTTTACAGGAATTGATTTGACGAAACCCAACTCAATTATTAAAAAATGTTGGGTTTCACTATCGTTCAACCCAACCTAGGATAAGATCATTGACTATCATTGCTATCATTTAAATGGTTGAGAATACAATACCACTCTCAAACGGATGTCGTCTATGGCAGATTTAATCGTCCGCAATATCGATGAAGCCATCGTCAAAGCTCTCAAAAAGCGAGCCAGCCAACACGGGATCAGTGCCGAAGCCGAACACCGCCAAATCTTAGAAAAAGCCTTGCTGCAACCGCAACGAAAATCCCTAGCAGAGGTGCTACGCCAGATTCCCAACGTTGGCAACGATTCAGACTTTGATCGCGTTCAAGATGACACAGCCAAACCAGTATTTGATTGATACTAAGTAGGTAGGCGTTAAAAATTATCAGACACCCCCGTTATCAAAGGGGGATTAAAGGCAAAATCCATTTTTAATTTAATTATAACCAGCTACTTATATCTAACTTATTAGAAACGACTAGATAAAATTTTTCTGAACAGCACAAATACTCGGAGATTTTTTGATGTCTTTAACTTATCGCTGTCAACTACAGAATCGCTTGATTACCCTGACGCAAGAAATGGCCGACAGTGGCGAAGCGAAAGTATGGCACACTAACTTTAATGGGTACTTAGCGAAAATCTACCACAATCCCCATAATGAAAGGGTTGATAAATTACAGTTAATGGTGAGAAATCGTCCCAGTGATCCTAACGCTCATCTTAACCATATTTCCTTCGCTTGGCCCTATTCTATCTTGGAAGATAAACAGGGAAAAGTCGTTGGTTTTTTAATGCCAGAAGTGGTGGGTTCAGAAACATTATTAAAGCTTTGTACGCCCATAATGAGAAGAAAATACAAGTTAGAAACTAATTGGTATTTTCTTCATGTAGTAGCGCGGAATATAGCCGCTATTATCCAAGCAATTCACCTTAAAGGTTATGTTTTGGGAGACATCAAGCTAGAAAATATCTTAGTGAATAATCGGGCGTTGCCTACAATTATTGATACAGATTCATTTCAAGTACCAGATCCCTATAGCGGTAAAATATATCGGTGTTTAGTTGGCTCAGAAGGATTTACACCGGCGGAATTAATCGGAGTGAATATAGCAGATGTAGATCAAACAGAAGTGCATGATCGCTTTCGATTAGGAGTTGTTATTTATTATCTATTATTTAGCGGGCCGCCGTTTCGGGGATTGTGGCAAGGAGGAGGGGATTCCCTGGAACAGTCGGAACTAATTCGACGGGGACTATGGCCTTTTTCTGGTGATAAATTGCTTGTACCTAGTAATACTACCATACCATTAAATATTTTACATCCCGACTTACACGCCTTATTTTTGCGCTGTTTCAATGAGGGACATAAATTCCCCCACAGACGACCGACGGCTAAGGAATGGTGCGATACTTTGGAAGCTGCACGACAAGAGGTTATACGCTGTGGCAAAGTTGATAATCATTACTACAGTCGCCGTTACGGAAAGTGTTATTGGTGTGAGCGATTTAGTGATTTAAATTTTGATATTTTTCCGGGTAAAAGTATCGCTACTGTGACATCTACACCGTTACCTAAAGTAGCGCCACCACCGCCCTCTTCGCCACCACCTCCCCCAGCAAAGCTAACTCTATTTACCGAAAACCTACCCAATGGAGTAACACTGGAGATGGTAGGCTTACCAGCAGGTCAATTTCTCATGGGATCTCCTGACAGTGATCCCGATGCTGAAAGTGATGAAAAGCCTCAACACCAGGTTAAAGTCAACAGTTTTGCGATCGGGAAATATCCAGTGACTCAGGCACAATATCAAGCGGTAATGGGAACCAATCCCTCTTATTTTAAAAACAATCCCCAAAATCCGGTAGAACAGGTTAATTGGAACGACGCTCAAGCCTTTTGTCAGAAATTGAGTCAAATAACCGGGAAAACCTATCGCCTACCGACAGAAGCGGAATGGGAATATGCCTGTCGTGCGGGGACTACTACTCGCTTTTATTTTGGTGATGATGCTAATCAGTTAGGAGATTATGCTTGGTATAAAGGAAATTCTCAGCAGACAACTCATCCTGTGGGTCAGAAAAGGCCCAATGGTTGGGGACTCTATGACATGAGTGGCAATGTTTGGGAGTGGTGCGAGGACGATTGGCACGATAACTATATCGGAGCGCCAAAGGATGGCAGTGCTTGGCTGACAAATGATAATGATTATCAAATAGTGCGGGGCGGTTCTTGGTACAACAGTCCTTCTTTCTGCCGTTCTGCTTACCGCAACGGCAACCCCCGCCGCGACGGCAACAACTACGACCTCGGTTTTCGGGTGGTGTGCGGTGCTGGGAGGACTCTGTAACCCTTATTTTCTTTTTTCCTTTTTTACCCTTTTTTACTTTTTCTCTTTTTCTCTTTTTCCCGCCCTTAGGCGGGTGGATTTTTTTTTGAGATTTTCTAGGGTGCGTCCCAGGCAGCTTTTGCCTTTTTGAAAGCAGCCCGTAGTTGGGTTGACGACTGTTACTCAACACCCTCGGAACCAAGATTAAATAGGGTATGATGGACGTTGGATAGATTTTCTCCTATTGCCGTGAGCGAAAGCGTCTATATTGAAACCAGTATCTTAGGCTACCTAACTGCTCGACCCAGCAGAGATATTATTGTGGCGGCTAATATTGAGATAACGAGGGAATGGTGGGAATTTCGTCGAAACGACTTTATTCTGTACACTTCCGAGGCTGTCCTAGAGGAAGTAACTAAAGGAGATACAGCGATCGCCTCCGAAAGGCTGGATATTTTGCGTGATTTTCCCTTGTTAGCATTGAACGAAGCTGCACAAGGTTTGGCTAAACAATTCTTAACCCGCAGTAATCTGCCTCCAAAAGCGAAAGTTGACGCGATCCACATTGCCGCCGCAACTGTCCACGGTATGGATTATCTGTTAACGTGGAACTGTAAGCATATTGCTAATGCTCAAATTCAGAGAAAATTGGCAGAGATCAGCATTGATTTTGGATACGAGTTACCGATTCTTTGTACACCCAACGAACTGTTAGGAGGTTGATTATGTTTCATGATGAGATCGTCGAAGAGATCCACCGAATCCGTGAAGAGTATGCCAAGTCCTTCAACTATGACTTGGATGCAATCTTTGCAGATCTACGCAAGAAGCAAGCGGAAAGTGGCAGAGAAGTTGTCACCTTGTCGCGAAAACCCGGTCTAGCAAAACGTTGGAGCGGACGACCGAAAGATATTGGTGATGATACAATGGATACCAGTCGCCGCTCAAGTTAGAATGGGATGACGAAGTAAAAGCTTTTTCGGCAAATTGTCCCCAATTAAATTATCAACTTTAGAGCATTGCTGGCCTCAGATATCTTAGGGTCCGTCCTAGGCAGCTTTTGCCTTTTTGAAAGCAGTTTAATCTAATACTAAATCCGTTGAGTATAGGCTACATATCAGGAGGGGCAACAGGCAACAGGCAACAGGCAAAACGGAGAATAAATAATCAGTTTTTAATAAGCGGATTTAGTATCATCTCCTAAACTGCCTGATTCTGCTCAATGAGTAAATCAATCTCATCTTCATGAGCCGCCGCATATACCCAAGCATTGGCTAAATCCGTAGCTTTAATAAGTAGCTGGTTATAATTAAATTAAAAATGGATTTTAGGTTCGATCCCCCCTGCCCCCCTTGATAAGGGGGGTGCCGATAGGCGGGGGGATCCCCCCTTAATAAGGGGGGCATCTGATAATTTTTAACGCCTACCTACTTAGTCGGATAACTTGTTAATAAATCAGCATCACTATAACCAAGACGACGAGCTTCTACTAACACCCAAACTGGAATTCTTGTATTGGCAATGCAGGCTTGTCCGCCGCAAACTTTAGGGGTTTTCTCAATTCCCTGCCAATTACCACCAAGACTTTGAGCGAGTAACTGGATTACCTGCACTTTTTCCCTAGGTTTGAGGGCAAGAAGTTGCTCTTCTAACTCTTTGATGATCACAGGCTTAAATCCTCATACAGTTTTGACCAATTATCCCTAATCATTTTACCAGAAAATTTGTGTTGAAAACCTCCCACTATTCAGTTAACAGTGAACAGTTAACAGTTAGATTGAAACAAGCGAAATCCAAAATCAAACTAGGTGTTTTTTTGATTTCAATAATATGTCCTTTAGATGCACGGCAGCTTATTAAGTTATGATACTACAATGGCACTCTCGAAAAAACAGCGAAAAATTCTCGACCAAATCTTCGAGCAGCCCGTCCGGTCAGATGTTGTCTGGACGGATATCGAATCGCTGCTGGAGGCACTGGGAACAGAAATATCCGAAGGTAGGAGGTTGCGGGTGTGGGTAGCCCTTAAGGGAGTTAAAGCCGTCTTCCATCGCCCCCATCCTCGTCGGGAAACGGACAAGGGGGCTGTAGTATCAGTGAGGCGCTTTTTAAGCGAGGCAGGAGTGGAAAACGATGAAGTATAAAGGTTACGAAGCAGTAGTTTTTTTTGATGACGAGGCGGGTATCTTTTACGGTGAGGTGGCCAACGTCCGAGATGTTATCACTTTTCAGGGAGAGAGTGTAGCGGAATTGCAGCAGGCTTTTGCTGATTCAGTGGAAGATTACCTAGCTTTTTGTGCCGAGCGTGGGGAAAAGCCAGAAAAACCCTTTTCTGATAGTTTTCTGTCACAGCTAGACCGGAAATTACCCAACAAATTTAGCAATAGGTAGGTTGGTCCCTCGGAACGAAACCCAACCCAATTATTTAGGGTTTGCTGAAAAAGGCCTAGGGTGGGGTCAGGCAGAAGGCTCCGAGGCTGCGAGGCAGGAGTTTCAGGCTTTGTTGCCCTGCTTTTCTGTACCAGTTTGTGTACTACAAGGAAGATAATGCCGGTTTTTTGAAGGTCCCAATCCTATTTTCGCAGCAGTAACATCGGATTTTAACAGGTCAAAAGCCTTATTTTAAAAGGGTTTTACCATTATTCAGCAAGCCCTAATTATTAATTTTCCTGCATTTTTATGCTCACTTTGTTCTTTTCGCTCTTCTGCTCTGACACCAGATTTTTTGTTCTCGAGGATTTCTCGGTCTTTTTTCACCATTTCTTTTAAAGAGTAACTCCACCGTCCACGGGTAAAACCACACCTGTCATATAGGGGTTGATAATCAAACTCAATACTGCTAGGGCGACTTCTTCGGGTTGCCCTAAATGTTCGACAGGTAGGGCAGAAACCGCCCATTTGCTCAGGTCGGAGCGTTCCGAATCACCTTGACTGGTCCAGATGCTTGTATCTTCTATTAATCCGGGGGCAACAACGTTAACGCGAATAGGAGCGAGTTCTAGGGCGAGGGCGCGTCCAAATACGGCTACAGCACTATTAGCGGCGGCTATGACGGAAATTCCGCCCATTTTGGAATATTTGAACATAGTGACGCTGGATGTCAGGGTAATAGAACCGTCCTTGGCCAAAGTTTTCAGGGAGCCACGCACTGCTAAAAAGGTTCCCCAGAATTTCTCCATACCTCCCCGGGCCGTTTCTGCGGTCATTTCGGTTAATAAGGCTCGCGGCATATTTCTGTCTCCGAGAGAGGTGACTACTAAATGGTCAAAGTTGCCAATTTCTGCAAAAAAGGCATTAACAGAATCTTCTTCTAAAAAATTAACAGTTTTGGCTTCAATCTCCCCGGAAATTAGGGCAACAGCCGCAGCTAATTTCTCTTGAGAAGCATGGGAAAGCACCACTTTTGCCCCCAGGGAGAGCAATTTTTCGGCAATCGCTAGGTCAATCCCGGAGCTTGCACCAATAATAACGACTTTTTTACCCGATAAGGAATCAAACATTTTTTTGTCTCCAAAAATTCAAGAAAAACTGACAACTATTACAGTATATTGACTGGCTTTTGGGCAGCAACTAACCAATAAGTTATGGCCGAGGAACTTAGCAAATTATCCAGAGCCTTAATGTTTAAATTATAGGTTTCTTCGTCTAATTTTCCTGATTGAAATTCCTCTGTTAACCAAGACTTAAGATGGCGAAAATGTCTGAACCAGCACTCCTCCGTCACCTCGACAAATTGAACATCTTTAAACCCTGCCTGTTGATAAAGATTTTGATACTCTGCCCTATCTTTGACCGTGTTTGCTTGGGGAACTGTCCAATCTCCTAAAAGTTCTGTTGTGGCAAAACTCAGATCTGAGAGAATTAAGGTTCCCCCCGGCTTTAATACTCGCCAAGCTTCTTGTAAGAATTGCCGCCTAGTATTAAAATAAAAAGCCGCTTCTACACAAATAATTTGCTCAAAAGAATGATCAGCAAAATCCATCTCTACCGCGTCCATTAACAGAAATTTACCCTCGGGAAAATTCAAGAGACTTCTGGCAATTTGTGTCGGAGAAATGTTAATGCCCACAATTGCTGTCAATGGGTAATATTTGAGAAGATAATGAGTAGTTGCTCCTAAACCACAGCCAACATCAAGAATTGTTCCCTGTTTGTTGGGAATAAATTCTAAAAGTTTCTCCATCAGAGTAGAGGATGCTTCCTGTTGATCTTGGGTATGGGAGAGCCAATAACCGACATTAAAAAACTCTCTTTCACCATAAAACTCTCGAATCGAAGGACTACAAATTAAATCATCGAATCTACTAATCCATTCATTTTTATCCATTGTTAAACTCACTTAACTCTTTCGGCAAAAACTACATTAGTCTAACACGATTGGGCTTAGTAGAACCCACTTTCCGCACTTCTTAACATTCAATTGATAATTTTTACTAATATATTGCTTACAATCCTTTGCCAGTAAAGATTATAGCTACAATCATAGATTTTTATCAAGGTGAAGAATTGCAAATTTTTTTCTCAGAAAAAATCAATTATTGAAATTTTTCTCAATAGTAGTTTCTACAATCAAGGTTTTTCGTCAAAACATCTTGGGAAATGTAAAAATATATAAAAGTATATGAAGATGTGCGGAATGTCGGCTGTTAAGGCACTATGCTGAATCATATTGTTTTTTAACACACAGAGTTGTCATGCCTAATTTTTCGCACACTTGTAACAGTATTAACTACGACCCTGACAGCACAATCCTGAGTGCTGAGTGCCAAGCTCGCGATGGAGAATGGCTCCCCACCGAACTGACGCTTAGTGACCATATCGGTAATATAGATGGGGAATTGCAGTTCGGGGATCAAAACTTCCAAGAAACCTGCCAAGATTGTCACCTTGAGTTCGGGGATGGAGAGCAATACGTATGGTTGGTGTGTACTTGTGAAACAAGGGATGGGAAATGGAACCCTACGCAAATACTGTTAGACAGTCAGATCGATAATAACGATAGCCAACTGGAAATTGGATAGGGTAGGGGAGGACGCAAGAAATCTAGGATTCCGCTATCTGTTGGGTAGGAAACCTACACTTACCCGCAAGAGAAGTGTAGGTAGTTCACCAAGTATTTGACTTGAGTAAGACGGCAATATATGTTACTATCGCAAGGTAATCGCAGCTAGCTTGAAAAAGCTGCCACTAAAAACTAGGAATGACCATGAATTATCCCAAGACCGAACAAAGTAAAGCAATCCCCTTCTTTGCTCGTTTTTTATCTGTGGACCAAGACGAGGCTCCGACTCCTGATTCCCCCCCCGATTCTGAACCGGCTCCCGTTTGGACTTGGAAATGGCCTTCTGACTGGGAAGATAGTTAATTAATTTAAAGATTGCTTTCAGTAATTCAGACAGAAATAAACTACCGCCATAAGTCAAGCAGGAGTAAGATTTATGGCGGTTTTTTGTTGTATTTAGGGTTTGCTAAACAAGTCAATTGACCAGTGGAGGCAGCAGTGCTTAGTCAAGTTAAAACTACTCTTCAGCAATTTCGACTTCTTTGGGAGCTACAGGTTCTTCGGTAGCAATTTCTACTTCAATAGCCTTTTTCAGGTTAAGTTTTAGAACTTGAGAAATTGGCAAACCTTCCACCTCATTGATGAGATATTCTTGAGTTTCTGTTTCACGACGTTTGAGATAGACCGTTTTAAGCAGTGCCTCAATGCCATAACGCGTAACAATGTCGCCAATAATGGTAGAGAGGCCTAAGACCCCAAGTCCACCAATTAGTCCCAGCGGACCGCCTAACCCAAAAAGTGCGTAAATCATCGGATAGGCAGTACCACCGGATGCGGCAACAGCAATAATGAAAATAATGCCGGGGAGTCCCAGAGAAGCAAGTTTTTGAACAACTTCATCCAGAGAAATTCCCCAGGAGACAAGTTTTTTGTTGATTTCTGTGGGATTAATTCCGAGAAAATCATTGGGAATGGCCGTTTCAGTAGTTTCCGTCATTGATGAGACTCCTAAAATCACTAAGTTGGATTGGTTGGTCGGGATTTCAGTCATATAAAATCCATGGTAAGGCAAAAGAATACAAATTGGCTGTCTAGCAATCAGATGCCTTGCAGCATTTTACATTAGTCTTACCGTTCACACAACTTGTAGAAAATCGTCAGTTCTTAGATTAAATCCTGTTTAAAAGATAGATGAGATTGGGGAGAAAAAATTGATAACTGAGTTTTTAAAGTTGAATTGGCAGTTAACCATAGTCTTAAAAACGGATTTGGTATCAAATCTCAAGGCAAACTTTTAACTCTTCGGCTAAAATCTGGACATGGGGTTCCACCATAATCGAGACATGATTTCCTAGGACGAAATGAATCTCAACTGGCTCTGTAGAAAATTCACTCCAGCCTAAAGAGGAATCCTCGCAATCTCCAGCTATTAAATCTTTATTTGGATCATCAGATAATTCCTCACTGGCCCGTATAATCGTAATTTTACCCGGATAAGTCTGTTTAGGGAGATAATCAATCAGGCATAAACAGCTAGTTTTATAGGCTTGGACAATTTTTGCAAGCTGCCTAGTTTCCGCATTGGGAGGAAGCATATTAGCCAGTTTAAAAAAGTTTAAGGCGTATTTTAATTGTTCCTCCACTGTTAAGAGTTGAAGAGTTTCATAGGAAATATCGATGGTTTTATCTAAATAAACTTCGATACCTTTGCTGACTTCAGCTAACCACCGCGCATGATCCCAATTAATATAATCAAGCAAAATTTGTTTGTCTTTATAAGTGGGTGCTGAAGAATCAATGATTGCTAGTAATGCCACTTGTTCACCCTGATTAACCAACTGTTGAGCCATTTCAAAAGCCACATTACCACCGTAGGAATGTCCTCCCAAAAAGTAGGGTCCTTGGGGTTGTAAATCCTGCATGGCTTTAAGATAAATACTGGCTATATCCTCAATGCGAGTGATTTCTCCAAACTGTTGATAGAGATCATTTTCAAAACTGTAGAAAGGTTGATCTTTTCCTAAATAACGTCCTAAATGGTAAAAATAAAATGGTCGTCCCCCGGCCCCAGGGACACAGAAGAAAGGCGGCTTTGAACCATGAGGTTGAATGGGAACAAAATAAGACTGATTAGATGGATCTAAACCGGTTTTAATAATAGTCGCTAACTGTTCAATAGTTGGGTTTTGAAACAGTGTTGTTACGGCAATTTCTTCGCCCAACTGTTCCTTAATTTGAGTTATTAAATAAGGAGCCAACAGGGAATGACCACCGAGATCAAAAAAGTTATCCTGCACGCTAACTTTGTCAATTTTTAGCACTTTTGACCAAATTTGTACTAGGCTTAATTCTAACTGATTACGCGCTTCAATAAATCTGTCTGAATCACTGGGGTTACTAGGAGCTTTTAACGCACGGCGATCAATTTTTCCGTTAGCTGTTAAAGGGAAAAACTCCAGCAGCACAAACGCACCAGGAACCATATAACCGGGCAATTTATGGCTAAGAAATTGACGCAAATCGCCACTTGTTAGCTTTACTCCTAGCTTAGGTACAATATAGGCAACTAATTGTTTTTCCCCCGGATTGTCTTCACGAACAATCACACAAGAAGACTGTACCGCCTGATTTTGACTAAGTACAGACTCAATTTCCCCCAATTCAATGCGAAAACCGCGAATTTTCACCTGATTGTCAATCCGCCCAATATATTCAATATTACCATCAGGCAAATAACGGGCTAAATCTCCCGTTTTATAAAGGGTATCCCCTGCCAAAAAGGGATTAGAAATAAACTTTTCACAGGTTAAAGCTAACTGATTTAAATATCCCCTGGCAACACTCGCTCCTCCCACATGAATTTCCCCAGAAACTCCAACTGGCACTGGTTGTAAATTGCGATCAAGTAAGTAAACTTTTCTGTCTCCAATGGGTTTCCCAATCGGAATAGAAGCTAGATTTTCATCTAGTTGTTTAGAAATAGGATAACAACAGGTAAATACAGTACATTCTGATGGGCCATAACCATTAATAATTTGGGTTTTAGGTAATAAGGCTAAACCGCGACGAATATGAGCAACAGACAGAGTTTCTCCACCAGTTATTAGTTGTTTAACACCTAATAAAGATTCTGGCATTGTGTCAATCATTAGATTAAATAAAGCGCAAGTTAGCCAGAGAATGTTTACCCCTTCTTCTTTTATAATTTTACTCAGGTTTTCAGGGGTAATAACATTACCAGGATAAAGCACACAACGCCCTCCAAAAAGTAAGGGAGTCCATAATTCTAGGGTTAAAGCATCCCAAGAAATTGAAGAATGTTGTAGCCAAATTTGGTGAGCATCAAGCTGGACATAATCCACTCCAAATATAAAACCGATGATGTTACGATGGACGACTTCCGTTCCTTTGGGGGTTCCCGTCGAACCTGATGTATAGATAATGTAGGCTAAGTTGTTTGGAGTAACTTTACTTGCGATATTTTCTGGCGAATATTGGGTAATACTTTCCCATTTTGAATCAATATCTATCAGCCTTTGACTGTTATTAACTGGGAGTCGATCAGATAAATGGTTTTGAGTGAGGATAATAGGACATTGTACATTTTCGAGCATGAAAGCCAATCTTTCTGATGGATAAGCAATATCTAGAGGAACATAAGCTCCCCCTGCTTTAAGAATGGCTAAAATTGCTATTACCATTAAAGGAGACCTTTCAATACAAACCCCGATCTTGTCCTCTAATTTAAGCTCCAAAGATTGCAAATAATGGGCTAATTGATTTGCACGACTATTCAATTCAGCGTAAGTCAGTTGTTGACCTTCAAAAACCACTGCTACGGCATTGGGGGTGCGTTCTACCTGTTCCTCAAATAACTCATGAATACATTTATAATCGGAATAATCTGTTTGAGTTTCGTTGCACGATGCCAACAGTTGATCACGTTCCGCATCACTCAACATCGATAACTGAAAAATTCCCATATTGGGATTAGCTGTAATCGCAGTTAAGAGATTCTGAAAATGTTGCCCCATTTGGTTAATAGTGGGGGCAGCAAACAAATCCGTACTATAACACCAAACTGCCTCTAAACGATCAGAAACTTCCCAAAAATTTACCTCTAAATCAAATCGGGCTTTAAGCTCAACAGATAAAGGCAAACTCTCCATCTTTAAGCCAGATAAACTGGCCTCAGATTGGGGAGTATTTTGCAGTGAGAACATCACCTGTATCAAAGGATTATGACTTAAATCTCGGTTTAATTGTAATTTTTCTACTAACATTTCAAAAGGCAAATCTTGATGAGCATAAGCTGATAAAGTTGTTTGCTTTACTCGTTCTAATAAATCCAGAAAACTCGGATTTCCCGACATATCACCCCTTAAAGCCAAAGTATTGGCAAAAAAGCCCATTAATTTCTCAATTGCCGAACTATTACGATTAGCGATGGGAGAACCTACCAAAACATCTAATTGACCACTATAACGAGAAATTAGGACAAAAAAAGCCGCCAGTAAAGTCATAAATAGTGTTGCTCCTGACTCCTGACTTAACCTTTTGAGGCGTTGCGTTAAGTCTTGATTCAGGCGAAAAACCTGCCCATCACCCCGGAAACTAGGAATTGGAGGACGGGGATAATCCGTCGGCAATTCTAAAATAGTAGGTGCATCTTGTAACTGTTTTTGCCAGTAATTAAGTTGACGTTCTAAGACTTCACCGGTGAGCCATTGACGTTGCCATACGGCAAAATCGGCGTATTGAATCGATAATTCAGGGAGAGGGGAAGGCAACCCCCGGACAAAGGCCGCATAAAGTTGAGATAATTCACCAAAGAATATGCTCAAAGACCAACCATCGTAAATAATATGGTGCATCTTCAACAGCAATACATACTCTTGAGAACCCAGTTTAAGTAACTTAAATTGGACTAATGATTCCTTGGCTAGATTAAAGGGTTTTAAGGAGAAAGCAATCGCTATTTCTTGCAGATGTTCTGTTTGTTCATTCTTTGATAAACCTTGTAAATCTTCCAGGGGTAAACTTACGGTTGAAGGGGGAGCAATGCGCTGAATTGGTTGCCCTTCTACCATAGGAAAAGTGGTTCTTAAAATTTCATGACGGCGAATCAGTTCACTGAGACTTTGTTCTAAAGCTAATAGATTGAGGTTTCCTTCTAACCGTAAAGCGTCCAACAGATTATAGGAATGACTATCGGGAGAAAGTTGCTGCAGAAACCAGAGTCGTTGTTGAGCAAAAGAGAGGGGTAAATCCTGATCCCGTGACACGGGAATAATCTCTAAATCAACAGTATTAGTAGGGATTTTCGCCGCTCTTAAAAAGTCCAAAATTTCAGGTTTTTTGGCGGCGATTTCTTCTTTAATTTCTGGGGTCATAACCCCTTTGGGAGCCTGATAACGAAGTTTTTCGCCTTCCAGCCACAGTTTAATATCTAAACTATTCAAATAAGACAAAAATTCCACTACTTTCACTTACCAATTGCCTCCAAAAGTTGTTGTTTAATTAGGTCTAAATTACGAAGTTTGCTCTGAGGATGAAAAAGTCAATCAGATTGCTATTGACTAGGATCAATATTTGTCCTTTGCAGTTTTAGCCGTCTTGCTAAACTATTGAGAGCAGCTAAAACTTTAACTGTTTTCATAGTTCACCTTCCTCATAATCTTCTAAGGTTTCAGTCATAGCTGTTTCTCCCGGTGCAACGGTAAGAACTTCAATGATTTGGGCTAAATTAGCGATAGTTGGGTATTCCAGCAGATTTTGTAAAGACAATTCCACCGAGAAAAGATCGCGGGAACGGGAAATAACCTGAGTCGCTAACAAAGAATGTCCTCCCAATTCAAAGAAATTATCCTTAATTCCAATACGTTCGACCCCCAAAACTTCACTCCAAATTTGAGACATTTGAGTTTCAATCGGGGTACGAGGTGCGAGAAATCCCGTAGCTAAATTGCGTGTAGCTGTATCGGGTGTAGGCAAAGCCTGCCGATCTACTTTACCATTAGGAGTCAAAGGTAGGGTATTAAGCAAAACAAAAGCCTGGGGAACCATATAACTAGGTAGCTTTTGTTGGACAAATTCCCGCACCTGTGGCACTAACTTCTGGACTAATTTACCATATAGGGGATTATTCGTATAATCAGTCCAGGATTTGGGAATAATCGTCTCATCATCCCAAAAATTGGGGTATGGTTGTTGATCAACTTTACTTATTATCGGTTCTAGGATGGCATTCTGGCGACAGAAAACCACATCGAAAGAACCATCTTGACTACCTTCCCACCAACTGAGATGAACAGTGTAACCTAACTGTTCTCCCAGTTGCCACATTTGCTCAGGATTAATCCCTATCCCGCTATTTTTTGCTAACAATTGCCGCAATTCTCCCACCGTTTTTACCCCGGGAGAATTTTCTAAACAGTCTAAAATTTGTAGTGCCTTTTGTAATCGTTGATTGGGTACATCTCTGATACCTAAATATTCTGGTTGTTCCAGTTTCAATTTATCTTGCAGTTGCGCTAAAGAAAACCGATCCCGCTGCCAATTTAGCCAAGGAATTGTCGTTTTTTGCCCATCAGTATCCAGATATAAAGTAACATCATAGCGGAATTGGGTTAACTCATTGTCAGCCTGACCCCGTTTCGGGGCAATTTCTACCCAAGAAATTCGCGGAAAACGTTGTTTAAGCGCGATAAAGAACTGAGGTTCAATTAACAATTCTTCTTCGGTAGCTACACTTTGATTCACCTGTTTTTGCCATTGTTCAAGGGTTTTATTAGCTTCAGTGCGAGCTAACTGTACCGCCGCATGGTAAGGCTCTAGTAAGGACAAACTACGGATATCACCTAGGAAAATCTTACCCTGATCCGCAATCGTCTTGACTGCTCCTGCGATAACTTGTAATAGATAATCCACACTAGGGAAATACTGAACAACAGAGTTAATTACTACTCGATCAAAAGTAGCTTGGGGAATGCCGGTAAAATCATCGGCTGTTCGGTGTAATAATTTTACTTTGCCCTCTAAACCCTCAATTGTGCTACATAACTGTTCGAGGTTATTAATAGCAGCAGCGGAATAATCGGCTCCCCAATATTCCTCACAATGTTTCGCCACACGGAATAGCAATAATCCACTTCCGCAACCAATTTCTAACACTCGTTGCGGTGGTTGATTTCCTAAAATTCGGCTCACTGTCTGATCAACCCATTCCTGCATTTCTGCTGCGGGAATAGCTTGTCCCGTATAACTACTATTCCAACCACTAATATTAAAAGTGGGGTCTTCAATTTGAGGTTGGGGTTTACTGTAGGATTCTTCGTAAATCTTTTGCCAATCACTAACATATTCACTCTGCCATTGAGCAAGCTGTTGGGGCAATACTTGACCCTTGAGAGCCGGAACTAAGTAGGCTACCAAATTAGTATTAAGCTGATCATAATCATGATCACTTGCCTGATCAGCGCGAGCTATCACAACCGCTTCTTGTACTAGGGGATGTTGGCCCAAAACGGCTTCAATTTCCCCTAACTCGATACGGAAACCCCGCACTTTAACTTGGTTGTCAATCCGTCCCAGATATTCAATCTGACCATCGGGTAAATAACGGGCTAAATCTCCCGTTTTGTATAATTTTGACGGCTGCTCTCCCCCCTTATCAAGGGGGGTTAGGGGGGGATCAAGGGAGACAAACGGGTTAGAGATAAACTTCTCGGCGGTCAATTCTGGGCGATTCAGATAACCCCTGGCTAACCCCGCACCGCCAATATGTAATTCCCCAGCTACTCCGATAGGAACTGGTTGTAAATGAGGGTCTAAAATATAAATCTGCACATTGGGAAGCGGACGACCAATGGTTATTTTTTCATCGAAAGGCGTACATTTTGCGATCGTGGCACAAACACTTCCTTCGGTTGGCCCATAAGCGTTGAAAAAGTTTCGCCCCGCAGACCATTGTTTGATCAGTTCGGAAGAACAAGCTTCACCCCCGACAATTATTGTTTTTAACGTTGATAATTCGACTAAAGGCAAAACCGCCAAAGCTGATGGAGGTAAACTAATATGGGTAATGGCATAATCGCTTAATCGCTTAATTAAGGGCAGACCAGGCATTAGAGAGTCTTTTGTTGCTAAGAAAAGTGTTGACCCAGACCCAGACCCTAGTGCCATTAAGATTTCTGATATACAAACATCAAAGCTTAGGGAAACAAACTGGAGAACACGACTCTGAGAATAGACACCAAAAGTCTGAATTTGAGCTTGAGCGAGATTGCACAATCCTTTATGTTCTACCATCACCCCTTTAGGTTTACCCGTAGAACCAGAAGTATAAATCACATTAGCTAAATTAGAAGCTGTTACCTTCACCGTCAAATTATCCCAGTTCATTGGTTTAATTTCTGTCCAAATTTCAGCTAAAAATACAGTTTTAGCTTGATGATTTGGGAGTTTATCAATCAGGGAACTTTGGGTTAGTAATAAGGGTAATTGACTATCCTCTAACATAAATTGTAGGCGTTCTTGAGGATATTCTGGGTCAAGGGGTAGATAGGCAGCACCGGCTTTAAGGATGCCTATTAATGCCACAATCATGTCTAAAGAGCGCTCTACACATAAACCGACTATTACCTCGGTTTCTACACCTAAAGAGCGTAAATAGTGAGCTAGTTGATTGGCCCGACTATTTAATTCTGCATAGGTCAACTGTTGATTTTCAAAGACTACTGCTACTGCATCAGGGGTACGCGCTGCTTGTTCCTCGATCAATTGATGAATACACTTGTTATAGGAGTAATCAGCTTTTGTCTCATTCCAAACCTCTAATAGTTGATACTCTTCCTCTGGGGTTAATAAGGGTAGTGAAGCTACTGATTGACGGGGATTTTCCACAATTGCCGCCAACAAAGTCTTAAAATGATTCATCATACGGACAATAGTTTCAGCATCAAATAAATCCCTGTTATAAGAGCAAAAACCGCCTAATCCTTCCGGTGCATCCCAGAGGTAAACTTCTAAGTCAACCCTGACTGAATCAAATCCCGATGGTATCTCCTCAATGTTTACTCCGGGTAAATCCCAGGGAGAACTAGGAGCATTCTGAAGGGCAAAAACTATCTGTGTTAAAGGATTACGATCTAAATGGCGCTCAATTTGTAATTTTTCGACTAACATCTCGAAGGGTAAATCTTGATGGTCGTAAGCATCTTGAGTAGTTTGTCTGACCTGCGCGAGAAAATCCTCAAAGGTCGGGTCTTGAGATAAATCAAATCTTAACACTAAACTATTGACAAAAAAGCCAATTAACCCTTCAATTTCGGTGCGGTTACGGTTAGCAATTGGTGAACCAATTACCACATCTGTTTGTTGACTATAACGAGATAGTAACACAGCAAAACCCGCTAGTAATGTCATAAAGAGAGTGCTACCGGACTCTTGACTGAGTTTTTTCAGTTGTTGCGTTAGTTGACTATCTAGTTGCAGTCGCTCCGTCCCTCCGCGAAAGCTTTGGATTGCTGGCCGGGGACGGTCTGTGGGAAGTTGGTGTAGTAGGGGAATCCCGGTTAATTGTTGCTTCCAGTAGCTTAATTGACGGTCTAATACTTCATTAGTTAACCATTGACGCTGCCACAGGGCAAAGTCAGCATACTGTATTGATAAATCAGGTAAATCTGCTTTTGTCCCGGTGCAGAAACTTCGATAATAGACCGATAATTCGTCAACTAAAACACCTATTGACCAACCATCCGCCGCAATATGGTGAATGGCTAATAATAGTACATATTCCTCTGTCTTGACTTGCCATAATTTGACTCGTAATATTGACCCTGATTCGAGATCAAAGGGTTCGGATGCTGCTGCTAATAACAGGTTTTTTACCTGTTGCTCAGAATGGCTGAGGTTTTGCAGATTGACAACTGGTAAGGTGAAGGTTACATTAGAATCGATCGCTTGTATTGGTTTGTTATCTTTGAGCTTAAACTGAGTCCGTAGGGGTTCATGGCGTTGAATAATTGCCTGGAAAGCTTTTTCTAAGGCTTTAATATTGAGATTTCCCCGCAAACGCATCGTTAAATCAATAGTATAAGCCCCACTTTCTCCTTCTAATTGATTCACAAACCAGAGACGTTCCTGGGCCCAGGATAGGGGGATATCATCCTCTCGATTAACGGGTACAATTGATGGTAGTTTTAACCCTAAACCTGTTTGCAGTTCTTTTAAAATTACCGCACTTAACTGAGCAATGGTTGGGGATTCAAACAGATAACGCAAGGGAACAACAATCTCAAAGGTTTCCTGTAATCGAGAAATAACTTGAGTTGCCAACAGAGAATGTCCACCTAATTCAAAGAAATTATCCTCAATACTGACTCGTTTTAATTTCAGTACCTCAGCCCAAATCTGCGCCATTTTTTCTTCAATGGGGTTACGGGGAGCTATATATTCACCTTGGCTCTGTAAATCGGGAACAGGTAAAGCACGGCGGTCTATTTTGCCATTGGGAGTTAAGGGGAAAGTATCAAGAAGGACAAACGCAGTTGGAACCATATAATCAGGTAATTTTGCTCGCAAAAATTGCCGTATTTCGTTAATTGTCAGGTTGATTTCGGGTTGCGGTACAACGTAAGCAACTAAGCGTTTATCCCCTAGATTATCTTCACGAACAATCACACAAGAAGACTGTACCGCCTCATTTTGGTTGAGTAACGATTCAATTTCTCCTAATTCAATCCGAAAACCCCGAATCTTAACTTGATTGTCAATGCGTCCTAAATACTCAATATTACCATCGGGTAAATAACGCCCTAAGTCTCCCGTTTTATATAATTTTGACGGCTCATTGCCCCCCTTATTAAGGGGGGTTGGGGGGATCACTTCATCCTTCTCAAAAGGACTAGAAATAAACCTTTCCGTTGTT
>NZ_JADBTB010000016.1:0-9046 GCF_020246405.1 Microcystis sp. M083S1 | reverse complement strand
TTTTATTCTACCTGACGAACCTGTGGACAACAACTTGCAACCCCTATTAGCAGCAGCTTTACGAGAATCGTTAGAATTAGCAGGACTAATTCTAGAATCGATGCTAATTGCCTCTAATTTTGGCTTGTGTGCCACCGTTAACAATCAAACTGTTGTCAAGGCACCTGATTGGGTTTATATTCCCTCAGTAAAACCCATTGCTAGTGGAGAAATTCGGCGCAGTTATACTCCCCACCTCCAAGGAGAAATTCCTACCATCGTCCTAGAGTTTATCTCGGAAACCGAAGGGGGTGAATATTCCATCAACCCTCACTATCCCTATGGAAAATGGTATTTTTACGAGCAAATCTTACAAGTACCTGTCTATGGAATATTTCAGCCAAAAACAGGAGAATTAGAAATTTATCGATTAAATCAAGGAAAGTATGAACAACAAAAACCTGATGAAAACAATCGTTATTGGATAGCAGAGATTAACTTATTTTTGGGAGTCTGGCAAGGAACCAAAGCTGAATTTACTACTAATTGGTTGCGCTGGTGGGATAAGTCGGGCAATCTGTTATTATGGGGGAGTGAACGAGTCGCACAAACTGAATATCAACTCGAACAGGAGCGAATGTTACGGCAAAAATTAGCTGAAAAATTAAGAGAATTAGGCGTTGAACCAGAAACCTTGTAGGAGACTTGTCAAATGCTGATAAAATCATGGAAGGAATCTTGGTAATGATTCGGGGCTGAAGATGCAACCTAACCTAACAAATGACTTAAATCACATTCTTGCCCATACTAAAACCCTGTGGGAGGAATTGCGGGGACAGCGGATATTTATTACCGGAGGTACAGGCTTTTTTGGCTGCTGGCTTCTGGAAAGTTTTATTTGGGCTAATGATCAGCTAGACTTAAAAGCATCGGCAGTGGTTTTAACCAGAAATCCTGATAGTTTCAAGCAAAAAGCTCCTCATTTAGCCAATCATTCCGCTATTCAATTCCATAGCGGTGATGTTAGGTCATTTGAGTTTCCTGAAGGGGAGTTTTCTTATATCATTCATGGTGCCACTGAAGCGAGTGCCAAGCTCAATCAAGAAGATCCCTTGCTAATGTTTGATACGATTATTGAGGGAACAAGGCATACTTTAGAATTTGCTAAATTTTGTCAGGCTAAAAAGTTCTTATTAACCAGTTCTGGTGCCGTTTATGGCAAACAACCCCCTGAGATAACCCATGTTTCTGAAGACTATTTAGGCTCTCCTGATTTAACTAATCCGGGTTATGCTTATGCAGAAGGAAAACGGGCAGCAGAAATGCTCTGTACTCTCTATGCTAAACAACAGGGATTAGAAACGAAAATTGCTCGTTGCTTTGCCTTTGTCGGTCCCTATTTGCCCCTGGATACCCATTTTGCTATTGGTAATTTCATTCGAGATGGTATGACGGGGGGGCCGATTCTCATCCAGGGGGATGGTAGTCCTTATCGTTCTTACCTCTATGCGGCAGATTTGGCGATTTGGCTGTGGACAATTTTGTTTAAGGGAAAATCATGCTACCCTTACAATGTCGGTTCAGATGAGGATTTAACTATCGCTGAACTGGCGGAAGTTGTTGCCAGTACATTTGCATCAAAAGTTGAGGTAATTATAGCTAAAGAACCTATCCCGGGTAAACCTGCTGAACGTTACGTTCCCTCGGTAAAACGAGCCTTTTCTGAGTTACAACTTAAACCCTTGATTTCCCTAGAGGAATCAATTATCCGAACAGCTAGTTATAATTCATCGAAATTTTAGGATTTACACCATGAATCAGAAAAAATCACTGCGGAATTGTCCAATTTGTCAAGAAGAAAATGGGGAGATTCTTCACACACAAAATTTTGTTTTACCTGAAGGTCATCCCCTCTCAAATGGATATGATATACTATGTTGTGATCGCTGTGGTTTCGTCTATGCTGATACAACAGTAAGTCAGAAAGATTATGATGTTTTTTACGCCAAATTATCCAAATACGAGGACAAAAAAACCGCTACGGGAGGAGGGGAATCTCCCTATGATGCCGCACGACTTCAAAAAACGGCTGAATGTATTGCTGAATTTTTACCGGATAAGAGCGTTCGCATTTTAGATATTGGCTGTGCCAATGGTGGTTTATTAGGCTATCTTAAAAAACTAGGATATAACAATTTATGTGGTTTAGATCCATCTCCTGCTTGTGTTGAGAATACAAAACAGCTTTACGGAATAGAAGCTTATGCTGGTTCTATTTTTACGCCGCCTCAAGATTTAGGAGATTTTGATCTTGTCATTCTTTCTCATGTGTTAGAGCATATACAGGATCTGAAATTTTCTGTAAAATTAATAGAACAATTAATAAAAGTAGGGGGATATCTATATGTAGAAGTTCCCAATGCCTCGGGATATGTTGATCATGTTTTTGCCCCTTTTCAAGATTTTAATACTGAACATATTAATCATTTTTATCATCCCCATTTGTCAAATTTATTAATTCAATTTGGATTGACCAATAAGTTAATCGGAGAAAAAGTTTTTGATGTCTCTCCGGGGATGTCTTATCCAGCCATTTATAGCTTTTGGCAGAAGCAAGAGTCTAATTCATCGGAATTGGTAATTGCTCAGGACAAAATGCTCAAACAAAGAATCCTGCTTTATATTGAAAGCTCCAAAAAAATTATGACTGATATTGATCTTAAATTACAGTCAGTGTTAGAGGATGCTGCCGATGTTATTGTTTGGGGAACGGGACAATTAGCCATGAAACTACTGGCCGAAACTTCACTGGCAAAAGCTAATATAGTTGCTTTTGTTGATGGAAATCCCATTAATCAAGGTAGTGTTATTTCAGGGATTACGGTACTATCACCTCATGAAATTCAATTAAGAGAGATGAGACAGCCGATTATTGTAACCTCAATTTTATCTCAAGAAGCTATTTACAATGCTATCCAAAAAATGCAGCTGCCTAACCCAGTTATTTTATTGAGATGATCAAAGGCGAACTTAGCTCTATTTTATCGGTGAAATTTCTTTTTATTAATCTTGTCGAGTATATCAAGGTAAAAATTATAATTCTGAAATCATTGACTAGCATGGGTTTCAAAAAAAATGTCAATCGATATCTTTAATATCGCTAAAATTATTATACTGGGTGTTAATCTACTTACATCCTATATAATGATGTCAACCAAATTAGCGAATCTAAGAGCGAAACCCCGATGAGAGTTGCCGACTATATCGCCCAAACCCTTGTAGAACATGGCATCCATGATGTTTTCTTGCTTACTGGTGGTGGGGCGATGCACCTGAATGATGCTTTCGGGCGCTGTTCAGGACTATCCTACACCTGTTGCCATCACGAACAAGCTTGTGCCATGGCCGCCGAAAGCTACTATCGGTTAACCAATCGCCTAGCCGCCCTGAATGTAACCACAGGACCGGGGGGAACCAATGCCATTACTGGAGTCTATGGAGCGTGGACAGATTCCATCGGCATGATCGTTATTTCCGGACAGGTGAAATGGGAAACCGTGGTCAGAAGTACAGACTTACCCCTCAGACAATTGGGAGATCAGGAAATTGACATTGTTAAATTGGTGGAACCGATCACCAAATACGCGGTGATGGTGACAGATCCCCAGTCAATTCGCTACCATCTCGAAAGAGCATTACATCTGGCTCAATCTGGCCGTCCTGGTCCGTGCTGGTTGGATATCCCGATGAATGTTCAAGGAGCTAAGATTGATCCCACATCTCTACCGGGCTACGACCCTAAAGAAGATGCGATCAGATATACTACTACCAATCTAGCAGCCACCTGTGAACAAGTTATCAACCGACTGAAAACCGCCGAACGCCCGGTTATCTACGCCGGATCGGGAATTCGTTTAGGGAGGGCTTATGAAGACTTCCTGCGCTTAGTGAATACTTGGAAAATCCCCGTAGTTACAGCTTGGAACGCTCACGATCTGATCTGGAACGATCATCCTTACTATATTGGTAGGCCAGGCACGGTCGGCGATCGCCCTGGTAATTTTGCCGTCCAAAATTCTGATTTCCTATTAGTTTTAGGTTGCCGGCTCAACATCCGCCAGGTGAGCTATAACTGGGAAAATTTTGCCCGGGAAGCCTATAAAATTATCGTGGATATTGACGAATCAGAACTGAAAAAGCCAACGCTCAAGCCAGATTTACCTGTTCATGCCGATGTAGCCGACTTCTTGGCGCATTTACTGCAACATCAAGTTGAGCCAACACAACACCATCAACAGTGGCTAGACTGGTGTTTGATTCGTAAGGAAAAATATCCTACTGTCTTACCCGAATATTGGCTAACACAAGGGGCAGTTAACCCTTATTGCTTTGCTCAAGCACTCTTTAAGGAACTCCCCCCGGGAGAAATAGTCGTGACCGGTGATGGAACTGCTTGTGTGACGACATTTCAAGCGGCATCAATCAAAGAGGGACAGCGCCTCTATACTAACTCTGGTTGTGCCTCCATGGGATACGATCTACCCGCGGCGATTGGGGCCTGTATTGCCAGTGGTAAGCGGCGAGTGATTTGTATTGCCGGGGATGGCAGCATTCAATTAAACCTACAAGAATTACAAACCCTGGTGGGATATCAACTGCCTATCAAGATTTTTGTCCTCAATAATCAAGGCTATCACTCGATTCGTCAAACTCAGCAGAATTTCTTTGCCGATAATATTGTCGGTTGTGGACCGGAAAGTGGCGTGACCTTTCCCAGTTTTGAAAAGTTAGCGGCGGCCTATGGGATTCCTTACCGACTTTGCCGAGAACACGCAACTATGCGGGAAGCTATTCAAGAAACCCTTGCCGGGGAAGGTTCTCAGATCTGCGAGGTGTTTCTTGACCTCAATCAACCCTTTGCTCCTAAGTTGTCTTCTCGTCGCTTGGATGATGGGCGCATGGTATCTTCTCCCTTAGAAGATTTATCCCCCTTCCTAGATCGGGATGAGTTTATGAGTAATATGATTGTTGCGCCCTTGACTGAATGACTCATCATCAATGTGGGACGGCTCTCAAGAGGTGACAAAGAGGTTGCAAGCCCAAATACAGGTTGAGTTAACGGGCTATTTCTCGCGCCCGACTGGCTAAACCCCAAAGGGCATCTTCTGATTGCTCGGAAAGCCTAATGGGCTCGCCCAGATAATTGTAAAAGGCCGACTGTAAAAATCTACTTTTTTGCATGATTCCCCCTGAACCAATATACTCAGAAATCTGACGAGAGTCGTGATTGATTCGCTTGAGTGCTTCGATATGGTTCTGGACGATCGAAACGAAGCAAGCCTTAAGGACTGAAGAGACATTTAGATTTTCCTCAGTCAGTCCCGTCAGTGAGCCTTCATTGCCGATCGCACTTGGGAAAAACCCCAGATTGACTTTCAATCGAGATGAAAAGCTAAGATCATGATCAACTTTTCGAGTCACCTCTGTCCAAGCTAGATCCAAATCGAGTTGGGGACTCAACTCAGTGAATAGCTTGAGCAGAGCATTCAGAGCGCGTCCAGCTGGAAGATGTGTAATTGTTTGAAGATAGCGTCCCTGAAAATAGGGGCGCGTTTGAAAATCTCCAACCTGAAATTCAGAACTCAGGCGACTCACTTGACTGCCTGTTGCGATGTTGAATGAAACTTGATCATCTCGCCATAAACCCGCTCCTAAAAGACTCACTTGCTGATCTCCAACGGAAGGATATACGGGTATTGTGCGCCCCCCCCATTTCAGGTATCCAAGTACTTCTTCTCCGACCACTACACCAGGCCAGTCGAAGCAATCAATCTTAGCAGTTCGAATAATATCCCGATGCCAATCGCCCTTCTTAATGTCCCAACATCCTGTAGCTGCGGCATTGCTTATGTGGAGCTGCTGAACAGGATTCTCGATGAGAGCCGACACGATCGCCGATCCCAGATCACAAACAACTCCTAGCTTCTCTCCCATACCTTGGAGCCGAAAAAGCTGCGTGATCGGAAATCCTGGCCGCAGGTACTCACCGGTCTCATGAAGAACAGAAAATATCCCCAAGCGATTTTTCAATTTTTGAAACGAGCTTACACCATCCTCGCTCTCCAGACATCGCAGGTCTTGCCAAGAGATAAAGGGAGAACAAAAGTCTTTCTCTCTCATGAGAACAAGTCCGTGCATCTGGTTGCTAAGAAGAACGCCCTGGCACTTTTCGGGATGGCTACTTAACTGGACTTGAATGGCTTGCGAAACGCTGTCAAGGATTCGACGCATGGAAACAGTTTTTCCATAGTTTCCGTCAAACGAAGGAAAAGGAATTCGCTCGATTCCATTCATTGAAAATTCTTCAGCATCAATCCGGGCTGACTTAATATAAGTCGCCCCTAGATCAAGACCGATAAAAAACATCTTCATTCAACAAATACCTTTCCAGTAGAGACTTAAATTCTTCGTCCAATGCAGTTTTTTTAATCTCAAGACAATTGTTCTCGGTGAAGTACACCATGTTTACTTCGGAAGCACTCGCCGCCTTTTTATCTCGACGAGCGGCCGTTAAAAGCCCTTCTGCTGAGACAAACTTGGTGTTCTTAAATCCAAAGTGATTGAGAATAACCTTCTTAATACGGCTGTATTTACTTTTCTCAAGCCAGCCTTTTTCAAAGGCAAAGAAATTTACGAAATCAATTCCCCACATGACTCCAAGTCCATGGGGTACGAAATGATTGGTTTCAGCTTCCAGAGCGTGGCCAAAAGTATGCCCGTAGTTAAGGATTCGACGGAGATCAGATTCATACTCATCTTCTTCAATGACCTTCTTTTTAACCATCAAACTATCGTAAATATGTTTGGCAGTGGCAGGTGATAGCAGCTCCTCTTGTTGTTCTAGATCTTTTTCAAGCTCCACGAACTTTTCAAACCCTCCAGTTAAATGCAACTTTAATATTTCACCGTATCCTGACTTGATATCATCGATTGACAGAGTTTTTAAGAACTCTGGTGTAATCAGAATTGCATAGGGCGAATTGAAAACCCCCAACTGGTTCTTAAAAGTTTTCAGGTTAATTCCGCATTTAGCTCCAATACTACTGTCAGACATACTCAATAGGGTCGTTGGAACTAATGTCCAAGGAATGCCTCGGAAAAAAATGCAGGTTGAAAACGTGGTAATATCCTGAATAATTCCGCCACCAATGGCGACCAAGTGGTTGGCTTTTGTGCATTTGTTTTCACTCAGCCAGTTTAAAACTTTTTCAATTCCACCAAAAGTTTTTGCGTCTTCGGTGGCCTCAATTTCTAAAACTGGAAACCCGTTCATGATTGGTTCAAGAGTCTGACCATAAAGCTTGCGGACGTTCTGATCAATGATAAAGAGCCGATTTTTGATCTGAGATACTTTTTGGGCAATATCTTCAACTGTAGGGGAAAACTCAACTGGATATTCCCTCTGGGCTGACTTAATTTTAAAGCTACTTGGGGTTGGAAAAATCATTTTTTCGTTCATAGTTCCTCTTTCTCTAAACAATCTAAAGAATCGAAATTCCACCATCCACAACGATGTTTTGACCCGTAAGATAGGAATTTTCTTCTGACACTAAAAAAGCGGCTGTTTTCGCAATTTCACTGGGTTCAGCCATTCTTCCAGCTGGAATCAACGATGAAATTTCCTTAATTTTTTCATCAGTATTGTTCTTGCGCGTGAGTTCCGTGTTCACGAAACCAGGACTCAGACAGTTCACCATGACGTTGTAGGGCGCCCATTCAATAGCCGCCGTTCGTGTCAAACCTAGAAGTCCCGACTTTGAAGATGTGTATGAGGCTCTGCCCGCTTTCGATAAAAAGCTAAACAAAGATGCGATATTGAGAATACGGCCATTTCTTTTTTGGCACATTCCAACTCCAAAGTGCTGCATCAATAGAAAGGGAGCATTTAAGTTGATATTCTGAATTGTCGACCAAGTTTGAAAATCAACTTCAGCTAGGGGTTGAACCACATTTTCTCCGGCATTATTGACCAGAATGTCCACAGAATCCGAAGAATGCTCGGCGACGAACTTCTGAACGGATTCCATGTCACAAAGATCTAAATCTTCCCTTTTAGGTCTCAGTACCAATATTCCTCTCACCTCTAACTCAATAGCAATGGCTTCGCCGATTCCCCGAGAGGCACCAGTGACTAAAGCTGTTTTTGTCATGACTCTTTGAATGGTTTACGGAGGTCAATCGCAATTATAGCCTAATCTGAACCGTTCGGGGGGTTGGCTCTTCTCGTTTCTGTGTGCAGGGTAAGAAGAATAGGGAAATTGTCCAGAAATACAGTCCCCAAAGCCTTGCCTAGCAAGACTCCTACGAATGACAAGCACTGATTATCAAAGACTATAGCGGTGTGCAGTCGTATTAGGTACAGTGTCACAAGCTATAAACCATGCTAGGCAAAGCTTGGTCTGTATCTCACTCAAGCGCTTACCGCTATATCAAACAAAGTCCAGAATAGTCATAATTTTAAATACCCCGTTGATAGATAATCTTTCTGAGATTATCGTTAGTTGAATAAGGGCTATCAATGGAGTCAATCATAATCGGTTCATCCTTGTTGCAGGCCCTAGTTAATATTTCTCCTGACATTAACTCCCGGCAAGAAATCTGTCCTTTCTGGAGAGGAACCGCCAAGTATAGATCTTCATTGATGCGGTCATGGTTGAGAATGTAACCTTCTGGCAAATCCCTTTTAGCGTAAACCCCTCGAACCAGCGCATCAAGATACTTAATTTCTCTTTCAGGGGGCATTCTTTTTTGAGTACCCGGCGCGCCACACATTTCTTTAGCTTTTTGAAAAGCTTTAAACCAAATATCGACTTGTTCAGGTAGGGAACAATAAGGAGAGACAGGGACTCCATCCATCTCAATATCGATGGTTCTTCCGAACTTACCATGTAAAATCAACTAGCAAAATGCCAATTTAATAAACATCTAAGACTAAAGTTTTTAAAGTTTCTAAATCCATAGCCTCTCCTTTTAATCACCTTCAGTTTATTATTAATTCCTTCAACTG
>NZ_JADBTB010000159.1:0-19040 GCF_020246405.1 Microcystis sp. M083S1 | reverse complement strand
TTGGTAGTCAATTCCTAATAGTCTTTTAGTTTGTTTCGGATATTTTTGAATGTATTCCCAAGTGTAGTTTTTCATGGCTTTTTTTGATTTACTATTTGTTTTATTATATCCTATTATTGTGATTTAATTAAATTATGGAGATGTCTATTTATCTCGTTCCCCGGTTTTACCTGGGAACCCTTGATTCAGGTTCTACCTGATAACTGTTTACTGATAACTGTTCACTGAAATTCCAGTTCTTCTTAAATACTACTTTAAGGTAGAGACTTAGATATTAAGTAGGTAGTTGTTAAAAATTGTCAGACACCCCCCTTATTAAGGGGGGCAGGGGGGATCGAAGACAAAATCTATCTTCAATTTAATTAGAACCACTTACTTATCAGCTTAATTTTCTTCCTGCACTTCTGGGGTTGGTTGTGGTAAACGAGCGATAAAATCTTTCATTTGGGGATGATTAAACATTTTCTCCGTATCTTGCAGAAGACGTTTACCCCAGAGATTTTCCCCTAAAAATTCCAGACTGACATAACGACTATCGCTAGTGAGAGCGGCCTGAGCTAATTTGATGCCCTCCTCAGTTTTCCCTTGACTATAAATAGCCACCGCAATAGCTAACTGAGGTTCCGGCTGTTTAGGATCGATTTTCAAAGCAGCCCGCCAATCTTTAAGAGCCGCTTCCTTATCACCCTGTTCGTATTTAACTAAACCAATATTATTGATAGCGGGCCAAAAATCTTTATCTTGACTAACAGCCTTTTCGTAAGCTGCAATCGCCGCAGGATATTGTTCTAACTTGAGATAGGAATTACCGAGATCAAAAAGAGCGGGGGAGATATCGGGTTTCATTTGCAAACCCGCTTCAATTTGGGCAATAGCAGACTTGTAATCTTGATTCTGAAAATAGGCGCTACCGAGGGAAAATTTAATATTAGCGTGGGCATCGGCGGGAGCAAGGGACAAAGATTGATTTAATGCCTCGATACCGAGTTGCACCTGATCGTCTTGCAGATATAAACTACCGAGAATAAACCAAGTTTGATAGAGATGGGGGGCTAACTGCACCGCTAACTTAGCCCGTCCGAGGGCCGCATCGGTACGGCGGAAACGAGCTAATTGGATGGCATCCTCAGCGATTTCAATTCCTGCTTGTTCCATCTGTTCTAACTCCGGTTCGATGGCGTAGGGGAGTAGTGCTTGGGAAAAAGCCAGCGGGCTGCCAGCGACGAAAAAAATGAGCAAAGAAATGATTAATCTAAGTTTTGGCACAGTTTACCCCCGCGATAGGCCTTTTTTAATCAGTCTATCTCGCTTGGGAGTTGTTGGCTAAAGAAACAACAAAGGCAACTCTAGAGACGTTAGTATATAACCAATTACTTTTGGCTGATCGATGGCAATAAGCGTGTTGGGAAAATCAAATCGCCCCCTATTTTGGATATTCGGACTCATGGCTAGTGGTTTTCTGGCGGTGGGAGTGGTTTCTTATCGCTTGCTGCAAACTCCTCCTCCTGCCCTAGAATTGGCGAAAATGACCGTTGCTGCTCAACGGGAAACCCTCGCTGTGGAAATTAAAGCTAGTGGTAGGGTGGAACCAATCCAAAGTGTCAACATTAGCCCAAAAAACCCTGGCCGATTAGTGCGATTATTGGTGGATCAGGGCATGATTGTTAAAAAGGGACAAACCCTCGCGGTCATGGATAATTTAGAGGTGTATGCCAAGGGAATGCAGTCAGAAGCGCATCTGCGGGAAGCTCTAGCCAATCTGGAACAGGCTAAACGCAGCATTCCCGAAGATATCCGGCAATTACAAGCCCGATTTTATCAGGCCCAGGCCAGTTATAAGCAATTAGAAGCCCGTTTAGCTCAGGCCAAAGAAAGAATTCCTAAAGATTTAGACCAGCTGCAAGCTCAGGTACAAGCAGCCCAATCCCGTTTTCGACTAGCAGAAAATCGGGTTAAACGCAATGAAAATTTAGTCCGGGAAGGGGCGATCGCTCAAGACCAATTTGATGCCGTCCTCAATGAATATCTCAACGCTAAAGCCAATTTAGACGAATCGATCCGCCGTTTGGAACAAGCAGATAAAACCGCTTCCCCAGAAGTGGCCGGAATTGAGCAGGAAATGATAGGAGCGGCAGCAGCGATCGCAGAAGCGAAATTTGCCCTCGAACAACGCCAAAAAACCCAAGAAACCGAGCTGGCTCGACTAGAATCATCTGTAGCGGCCGCCAGGGCCGATTTAGAGCAAATTAAGATTCAATACCGCGATACAGTCATTACTGCTCCCTTTGATGGCATCATCACCCAAAAATACGCCACCGAGGGTTCTTTTGTCACTCCCACCACTTCGGCCTCCAGTACCGCTTCCGCCACTTCCACCTCGATTATCGCCCTAGCATCGGGATTGGAAGTGATTGCTAAAGTGCCGGAAGTAGATGTGGGTTTATTGCAGCGCGGCCAACCAGTGCGAATTGTCGCCGATGCTTTTCCTGAAGAAGTCTTTGAAGGTCGAGTTATTCTCGTGGCTCCTGAAGCAATTATCGAGGATAATGTCACCTCTTTTGAGGTCAGAATCGGTTTGGTGACGGGACGGGACAAACTCAGATCGAAAATGAATGTGGATGTAACTTTTGTCGGCCAGCAGTTAGATAATGCCCTCGTTGTGCCGACTGTCGCCATTGTCACCCGGGAAGGCAAGTCAGGGGTTTTAGTTCCCGATGCCGAAAATAAACCCAGTTTTAAACCCGTTTCGATCGGTTTGGTCCTAGACGATAAAACCCAAATTTTATCAGGTTTGGAAGCCGGAGAAAAGGTCTTTATCGATCTCCCCGAAGGGGCCGAAGATACCTCGAAAACTAATCAAAAATCTCAATAATTTTTCTTAACAAATATCTCCAAATTGTCTTTTTTATGATCGGGCAGGATTCAGGAGAGAGGGGACAGGAGACTATTTTTGTTTATTCTTCCCACACCCCACACCCCACACCCCACTTCCCAATTCATAATTCATAATTTATAATTCATAATTCTCCTATATGTTTATCATCGAAAGTTTAAAAATGGCCGTCTCCACCCTAGCGGCCAATAAAGTGCGTAGCGGCCTGACCATGTTAGGAATTATCATCGGTAACGCTTCGGTGGTGGCCATGATTGGTATTGGCCAAGGGGCGCAAACCTTAGCCAATGAGCAGTTTGCTAACTTGGGTCCCAATACTCTTTTTGTGGTGCCGGGGTCGCGACAAGCACGCAATACCACCGTTAATTTACCGAAAACCTTGGTTTTAGCCGATGCTCAGGCGATCGCCGAACAAGTTCCCACCGTCGCTGAAGTCGCCCCGGAAATAAACGCTCGTTTCCTGATTTCCTATCGTAATCGCAACATGACGGCTCTAGTCACGGGAAGCACCCCAGAATACGCTTCTGTCCGCAATTTTACCCTAGAAAAAGGTCGTTTTATCAATAATATCGATCTAGCCCGCAACAAACGGGTAACGGTAATCGGCACTGAAGTGGCGGCGCAACTTTTCCCCACCCAAAATCCCCTCGGTCAACAGCTGCGGATCAAAAATCTCAGTTTTGAGGTGATCGGGATTTTAGAGGCGAAAGGCTCCTTTTTTGGCAATAATCAGGATGAAATGCTGATTATTCCCCTTAGCACCATGAACTCGCAACTGGTGGGCAAAACCGGACCCTACGGTGTTGAGTTGAGTTGGATTAGTCTCACCGCTCGATCAGGGGAGGAAATCCGCGCAGCTAAGTTCCAAATCCAGAATCTCCTGCGTTTACGCCATAAAATCGTCGCTGAGGATGATTTTCGCGTCGAAACTGCTAAACAGATGATCGAAATCTTCGGCACGATTACCCAGGGTCTAACCCTACTTTTGGCTCTAATCGCCGGTATTTCCCTAATTGTCGGGGGTATCGGGGTGATGAATATTATGCTCGTTTCGGTTTCGGAAAGAACCGGGGAAATCGGACTAAGAAAAGCGATCGGAGCCAGAGAACAGGATATTCTCTTACAATTCCTGATTGAATCAACTCTCGTTTCCATCGCCGGCGGTGCGCTTGGTATTCTCTTCGGTGCAGGAGCGATCGTTCTCGTCTCCAGTTTCTCTCCCCTGGCTGCCACTGTTTCCACCAGCGCCGTCGCCCTGTCTTTGAGCGTTTCCACGGGTATCGGTCTCTTTTTCGGCGTTTTTCCCGCCTATCGTGCCTCTAAATTGGAACCGATTGTCGCCCTCAGAAGTGTCTAATTTTTTAAGTTTTTTCGGGGACGTTTTTGGCAAGGATTGCCTTTATAGCTAAGTAGGTAGGCGTTAAAAGTTGTCAGACACCCCCCTTATCAAGGGGGGCAGGGGGGATCCCCCCGCCTATCGGCACCCCCCTTATCAAGGGGGATCCCCCCGCCTATCGGCACCCCCCTTATCAAGGGGGGCGGGGGGGATCGAACCTAAAATCCATTTTTAATTTAATTATAACCAGCTACTTAAGTTGGGGTTTAATGTGTGGGACGGATTTTATAGTCCCGATAACGACGATAATCATTGAGAATGCGATCGTGATCAAAGCATAAAGGTTGGGGGAATTCCCAGAGATGAAAAATCCCGACTTTTTTGGCATCATCGGCAGCGATCGGTTTTCCTTTTGCCGTGGCGATAAAAACGATACTAATGGTGTGTTGACGCGGATCGCGGTTAGGATCGGAATAGACGTGAAATTGCTCGATTAACTGCACCTGCAAGCTGATTTCCTCGTAAGCTTCCCGAATTGCCGCCGTTTCCACCGATTCGCCGTAGTCCACGAATCCCCCCGGAATTGCCCAGCCAAAGGGCGGATTTTTTCTCTCAATTAGTACGATCGGACGGTGGGGCGAGTCGATCAGTTCGATGATAATATCAACAGTAGGGGCAGGATTGCGATAGTTTGTCATTTTTTTCAGTTATCAGTGAACAGTTAAGTAAGTAGTTATAATTAAATTGAAGATAGATTTTGCCTCTGATCCCCCCTGCCCCCCTTGATAAGGGGGGTGCCGATAGGCGGGGGGATCCCCCCTGCCCCCCTTGATAAGGGGGGATCAGACAACTTTTAACACCTACCTACTTATCAGTAATCGGTCAATAATTTCATTTAAGACTCATAACCTTACAATCGAATGCTTTCTAACCAGTCACTGATCAGGGATCACTAACAAGGAGGGGAATAAAAGTTGTTAGAAAATGCCAAGAAAATTACGGTTATAGGTGGGGGAATTTGGGGACAAACACTCGCTAATTTGGCTAGACGTAATCACTTAGCTGTTAGGGTTTGGTCGCGTCATACTGGGGAAGATTTAGGGGCTATTATAGCAGATACTGATGTAATTATTTCAGCAGTTTCGATTAAAGGAGTTGTTCCCACGATCGAACAATTACAGCAATTACAATTAAATTCTTCCACAATTATCGTCACCGCCACTAAAGGATTAGAGCCAATCACCACTCGTACCCCTTTTCATCTCTGGAATCAAGCTTTTCCTGCTAATCCCCTTGTGGTTCTTTCCGGTCCCAATTTAGCTAAAGAAATTAATCAAGGTTTACCCGCTGCGACGGTGGTAGCAAGTTATCAGCAAAAAGCAGCAATATTGTTACAAAAATTATTATCTGGGGAATCTTTTCGGGTTTATCTGAATAGCGATCCCTTGGGGACTGAGTTAGGTGGCACTCTTAAAAATGTCATGGCGATCGCTTCTGGGGTTTGTGATGGTTTACAGTTAGGTACTAATGCCAAATCTGCCCTATTAACTCGCGCTTTACCGGAAATAATTCGGGTGGGAACTTGTCTAGGAGGTTGTCAAGAAACTTTCTTCGGTTTATCGGGTTTAGGGGATTTATTAGCTACCTGTAATAGTCCTTTATCCCGCAATTATCAAGTGGGTTATCAATTAGCTTTAGGTTTATCTTTGCCGGAAGTTTTAGCGAAATTAGAGGGAACTGCCGAAGGAATAAATACCACAGAAGTTTTGATGAGAATTGCCCAAGAAAAAAATTTATATGTACCGATTACCTGTCAAGTTGATCGTCTTTTGCGCGGGGAAATTTCTCCGCAAGTTGCCGTTTATGAATTAATGCGTCGCGATCTAAAAGCAGAATTTGATTAAGAGACAAGAGATTTTTTAGTAAACAGTAAAAAGTAATCCGTGAGTGGTTGGGGAGTGGGGACGAAGGTTTAACGCTTTGCTTTGTTGGTTATCTTAGTCATCAATAAAGTATCAAATAGCCCCAACGGGATTCTCCATTTTTTTAGATAAAGATAGTGAGTTAAGCAAATTATTGTTATTAACAAATATTTTACACACTTCATACAAGATAAGCACTATGGCTCACCACCACTACCCAATCATTACCCGGTTGCTTTTTTGCTCGATCGATTTTTATAACTCCCCTAATGGCTTCAATTATTATTTACTCAGACTGAGACTCAGGGAGTAACTTAGGTTGAAATAATTGGGAAGGAACAAAACGAAAACCGCTTTGATCTTCTTGACGAATTAATAATCCTTGTTCTTCCATCGATTTAAGTTGGGGCAAGAGAGCAACAAAGGTTATAGCATCAAGTTTAGCCAAAGTTTGATCAGAAATATTCTCACTAATGCCACCGGCTTGATGAGCAACGTATAATAAATGACGAAACTGAGGACTTAAATAATCAGTAAAGTCTTTTTGAAGGATTTGCCAAATTGAATAAAAAGCAGTTTCATCAATAATTTCATATCCTTCTGAAGCAGCTTGCCGTAATACTTTTTCACAGATAGTATTCAGTTCTCGAGGAATTCCTTGAGCGTAACCCGTAATTAAATTGATGACTTCCTCTGTGAAAGGATAGGGATCATTTCGCTGTTCGTTTCTGGCACTATTAAGATAATTAATAGCAATGTGACGTAAATCATCTTGACTCATGGGTTCAAGGGGAATATCTTCAGAAAAGATACCAAGGGCTTTTAAGGTTGCTTCTTGAAACTCGGTAAAGCCTCTTCCTGTCATAATAAATCCCCGATGTTTTCCCATCCGAAATAAATCTAAACTACTTTCTAAAATTGTCTGGACAACAATGGGGTCTTTTTTGTCAAAATCATCAATAGCAATAACAATACGAGAATAAATTTCTTCGGCTCTATTTAATAAACGAATGAGTAAAGGATAGGGATCAGCATTGGCAGTGGGAGTCAGTTGATTAGCAGGGGATTCTTCCTTTTTGCCAAAGGATAAAAAGCCTAATTTAACTTGTCCTTCAGTAGTGGTTTTATTGCGTTGAATAGAATACCCTAAAAGCGTATTAGCAATGTCTCTTGATTCTTGATCACTATCCGCTAAACTATCGGCTACAGCTAATAATAAAGCACGATAAAATTCCGTGGAATTTTCCCCAGGGATACTGCTAATATAAAGCAATAACATTTTTTCATTTAATTGGTTAACTTCCTGTTGTAACTGGTTAATTAAATTAAAAATCAAAGCAGTTTTACCAATACCCCAAGCTCCCCTAACTAAGATATTACGTCCTTCATAGAGGGTCGGAATAACGACATCTAAAACTTGATCGCGTCCATAAAAAATCTTTGCTAATTTTTTGCGATCATCGGGGGGAGTTGGTCGAAAAGGATTTTCTATAAGTCCCCATCTTTTGAGAGTTGATTGATAACGGCTGAGTCTTGACATTTTTTACGCAGATTGTAGAATTTTTAGTAGATAATTAATTTCCTCTAGTCGTTCTGAATTATTTTTTTCTTGATAATATGTTTGTGCCTCTTTTAAATGACTACAAGCTTGGGAAATCTTGCCAATTTGTATTTCTAGATTGCCCAGTGCAGTTGTCACAGAAGCCACATTATCTTGATCACCTAAACGACGGAATAGACGTAAAGAATCTTTAAAATAAAGTCTTGCCTGTTCGAGCCTACCAGTGCGATGATAGAGACGGGCAAGTTCCAATAAAATTGGAGCCAAACTACTAATATCCTTTTGTTTTTGATAAAGTTGCTGACAATTTTCTAAGTGTTCAATAGCTTCTGTATAATATCCGCCCTCAAATAAAGCTTTTCCTAATTGATAGGAATAGTTAAAATATAAGGTTTTGTCTTCGGTTTTTTCAATAATTTCTCCAGCTTGTTTATAAGAGTTAATTGCTTGTTGAATGTCTGTCACTTTACCAAGAAGTTTAAATCGTTCTCTGAGAGTATTGGCTAAATTATATTGTGTCTCTGCCCAATCTCCTGGAAAGGCTTGACGGGTATAAATTTTTAAGGCTTCTTGATAACAGACAATTGCATTTTCGATATTCTCGGCTTTATTGCCTCTAATTCGTTCACTATAAGCATTGCCTAAATTATTTTGAGTAGTTGCCCAGTCAAGAGGAAAGGCATCAAAAGTACGAATTTTTAAGGCTTCTTGATAACAGAAAATTGCGGTTTCTATATTCTCTACTATGTCTCCTTTGATTCTGTTTATGTAAGCAGTCCCTAGATTATTTTGTGTTACTGCCCAATCTTCAGGAAAAGCATCACGGGTCAACACTTCTAAAGACAGGTTATAAGCAACAATCGCTAACTCTAGATTATCTGCCTTTTCCCCAAGAATGCGCTTACTATAAGCATTACCCAGATTATTTTGTGTTACTGCCCATTCATAAGGAAAAGCATCACGGGTATATACTTCTAATGACAGGTTACAAGCAACAATAGCTAACTCTAGATTATCAGCCCTTTCTCCTCTGATGCGCTTACTATAAGCATTCCCCAGATTATTTTGTACCCTTGCCCATTCATAAGGAAAAGCATCACGGGTATAGACTTCTAAAGACAGGTTACAAGCAACAATAGCTAACTCTAAATTTTCTGCCCTTTCCCCTCTGATGCGTTGACTATAAGCAGTCCCTAGATTATTTTGTATCCTTGCCCATTCATAAGGAAAAGCATCACGGGTATAGACTTCTAAAGACAGGTTACAAGCAACAATAGCTAACTCTAAATTTTCTGCCCTTTCCCCTCTGATGCGTTGACTATAAGCATTCCCCAGATTATTTTGTATCCTTGCCCAATCTTCAGGAAAAGCATCACGAGTATATACTTCTAAAGACTGGTTATAAGCAACAATAGCTAACTCTAAATTTTCTGCCCTTTCCCCTCTGATGCGCTTACTATAAGCATTCCCCAGATTATTTTGTATCCTTGCCCATTTTTCAGGAAAAGCATCTAAATTCACATAAGCTTCAGCGCGTTGTTCATTCATTGCTTTGATTGTGATTGATGTGATGGACTATGATGTTTTCGACAGACCGACCCTATGAATACTAATAAAAAAAGGTGGGTTAAGTCCCACCTTGATAACTTAGGATTTTTGGCTGAAATAGGCCTCTAGCGCCTCATTGATGATTTGATTCATCGGCCGTTTTTCCGTTTCCGAAGCTTCCTTGAGACGGACAAACATTTCATCGGGGACGCTGACACGGTTTTGATTTTTACGCACGCGTTTGGGTTTTGATTCAGTAGTAGTAGTTTCGGTCATTTTAGGTGTGTAGGTGGCTGAAAATGCTTGTAAAGCAGGGAAATTGACTCGGTGACAGAATTCTCCGAAGGTTTCGTTATTTTGTTGATCCTGTTGGAAGTAAACGAAAATCGGTTCTAAGACCTTTTCTAGATCATCGATCGCCATTTTATCCAAATAGGGGCGCGCTAGTCGAGTTTGATCGGCTGTTCCCCCTAACCAGAGTTGGTAGGAATTGGGAGCGCTACCCACAAATCCTAATTCTGCCATATAGGGACGCGCGCAGCCATTAGGACATCCTGTCATGCGGATGACAAATTCCTCTTTGCTTAATCCTAAGCGATTAAGCAGAGTGCGAATGCGTTCAATCACGCTGGGTAAAATTCTTTCTGACTCAGTAATCGCTAATCCACAGGTGGGCCAAGCGGGACAGGCCATGGCATAACGGGTTAAAGGGTCAATTTCGGCGGGATTGGTGATAATTCCGTGTTCTTTCAGGATCGCCTCGATCGCTTGCTGATCCTTGGGTTCAATTTCGTAGAGAATGATATTATGGTTAGCCGTCAAGCGCATGGGTAACTGAAAACGCTCGATAATCACTTTTAAGGCGGTTTTTAGCTGAAAACTGCCTTCATTTTTGACCCGGCCATTCTCCACAGAAAGACCAAAAAATAATTTTCCGTCTCCCTGTTCATTCCATCCCAAAAAGTCTTGATATTTCCAATCGGGGAGGGGTTGGTAGGGGGCAATTTTTTGGCCGAAATAACTCTCAACAGTGCTGCGGAATTTTTCTACTCCCCATTCTTCGAGGATATATTTCATTCTCGCATGACGACGATCTCCGCGATCGCCGTAATCCCTTTGGGTTGCTACGATCGCTTTTACCAGATCGTACACATCTTCTTTGTCCACATAACCGATCGGATCGGCCATTCTGGGGAAAGTTTCTTCCTTATTGTGGGTTCTTCCCAGTCCACCCCCCGCAAGGATGTTAAAACCCTGTAATTGACCGTTTGCGTCGGTAATCACCACCAAACCGAGGTCATTGGTGTAGATATCGATGGAGTTGTCTCCGGGTACGGTGACACCGATCTTGAACTTACGGGGCATATAATGTTGACCGTAGATCGGTTCGATGGGATCGTTTTTGTTAATGCCATTTGTATCTTTTTGTCTCGATGCCTTGACTTCTGGCGCTTCTTCTGCACTGATAACTTTTTCGCCATCGAGCCAAATTTCGTAGTAAGCTCCAGTTTGGGGACTGAGTAAATCGGCGATATTATTGGCATATTCCCAAGCATAGCCGTATTCGGGGCGATTTTTGTAGGGGGCTGGCGGTGCGGTGATATTGCGGTTAACATCACCACAGGCCGCTAAAGTGGATCCCATACTGCGGATAATTTCCCCGAGGGTAGCTTTGAGATTTTTCTTTAAAATGCCGTGTAATTGGAAGCCTTGGCGAGTTGTCACGCGTAAAGTGCCGTTACCGTAGCGATCGGACAAACTATCAAGGGTAAGATATAGTTGCGCGGGAATAAACCCCCCCGGACTGCGGGTACGCAACATCATTTGATAGTCTTTTTCTTGACCTTTGGCTCTATTGTCGCGATTATCCTGTTGATAGGAACCGTGAAACTTGAGGATCTGCACCGCCGCATCGGTAAAATGGGTTGTATCTTCGAGGAGTTCACTGGCCAAAGGTTCTCGTAGATAATTACTGCGTTCTTTGATACCTTCGACTTTAGAAACCTTGGCGGTAGGAGAAATAGGAGTTGTAACCATCGTCTAACAGCACGATAACCTGTGGATAGGTCTTAGGAATAGGAATTTAGACAAGCTCGATCGATCCTAAGAAGTTTTACTAAGATGATCTCTAGAGTTCGTTCCAGACTCTGAGGTTAACAGTAGCGATCGAGACCTTAATTCTATCTTAGCTTCTTACCGTACCCCGCGAACGCCACCCACCGATCAACTTTTTATGACCAATTCTCCCAACATTAAAACGGTTATTAGTCAAGAACCCTACATTATTCTTAACAATCAGGGAGAAATTCTCCCTTCTATTAATCTGAGTCGTCCTAATTATAAATTGGGGCGAGATGGTCAACAGGTGGATTTAGTTGTTCCCCAACACTGGACGGTGGTGAGTCGAGTACAAGCTTGTTTTCGTCGTCAGGGAGATGATTACTATATCTACGATGGAGACGGGACTAATCCTAGTTCCAATAAACTTTTTATCAATAATCGCGTGATTACTCCCAAAGAGGGCTATCTTTTACGAAATGGGGATGAGATTAATATCGGTCAAGATGTCAAAAATTCGGTCAAGATTACCTATTATCATCCTAACCAACCAGTAAAAAGCCCACCTTTAGCTTTTAAATCGGTTTCCCTAAGCAATCGCAGTGTAGTTTTAGGACGAGATAATGCTGCGACTGTGGTTTTAGACGCTCCGACAATTTCCCGACAACACGCGATTATCGACATCGATAACCAAAATCGTTATATTCTCTACGACAAAAGCACCAATGGAGTCTTTATCGACGGAGAAAAAGTATCGGGTAGTGCCATTCTAACCAACGGTTGTACAGTGAGAATCGGCCCCTATAGTTTTAGGTTGCAGGGAGATGACTTAGTTTTATTAGATACGGGGGATAATATCCGTCTAGATGCCGAAAATATCGTCAGGATGGTGCGGGATAAAAAGAAACAACCTTTGATAATTCTCAATCATATCTCCTTACCGATCGAACCAAGTCAATTAGTGGCGATTGTTGGGGGAAGTGGTGCGGGAAAATCGACTTTCTTAAAGACTTTATTGGGAATTGAACCCACCACATCGGGAACTGTTTATCTGAATGGGGAAGAGCTGCGCCAGAATTTTAATATCTATCGCACCCAAATCGGTTATGTTCCCCAATACGATATCGTCCACAGGGATTTAACCGTGGGAGAAGTGTTATATTATGCTTCTAAATTAAGGCTACCTCCGGATCTTAATTGCCAAGAAGTGATCGAGAAAACCCTGCAGCAGGTGGAATTATTAGAAAGAAGAAATACTTTAGTCAGAGACTTAAGCGGTGGTCAGTTAAAAAGGGTGAGTATTGCGGTAGAATTATTAGCCAATCCCAAATTATTCTTTCTAGATGAACCCACCTCGGGATTAGACCCCGGTTTAGATAAAAAGATGATGGAATTGCTGGCAAAATTGGCCAAAGAAGGCAGAACAATTCTCCTAGTTACCCATGCTACTAATAATATCAATCTCTGCGATCGATTAGTTTTTCTTGGTCAAGGGGGCAATTTATGTTATTTTGGTTCTCCGGGGGAGGCCTTAAATTTTTTCTCTTTACCTCAGGGGGATTTTGCCGATATTTATATTCATCTGGAAACTAGCGAAAAAGTTGAGCAAGAATGCCAACGTTTCCAACAATCTGACTACTACAAAAATAATATTGAAGCAAGAATCGGTAAAATATTTCAGCAAAATAATAGTAAACCGCAACAGGTTCAACAATCTTTTTGGCTACAACTACAGGTTTTATGTCAACGCTATAGCCAATTAATTATCCGCGATCAGGTTAGTTTAATTTTATACCTATTAACCGCCCCGATTGGAATTTTCTTAATGGCTATGATTTTACGGGGCAAAGATCCTTTATTTTTGGCAGATAATGCTGGGACTGAAGATGCTATCGAATCGGCAACTTTAGCCTTAAAAACTCTCTTTGTGTTCACCTGCGCGGAATTGTGGGTAGGTTTTGCCTGTTCCCTACAGGAAATTGTCAAAGAATCGCCAATTTATCAGCGAGAAAGATTAGTTAATCTGGGATTATTACCCTATTTATTCTCAAAAATTCTGGTTTTAGCAGCCGTAGCTTTTCTGCAAACAATTGTAATTACCTGCGTGATATTTTGGGGATTTACTGACCCGCAACCGGAATTAATGACCTGGTTAATTGGCTGTTTTATCACCACATTTTTAACTATATTTGCGGCGATTAATCTCGGTTTATTAATTTCTGCTGGTGTTAGTAATATCACCCAAGCAAATAGCGCTTTACCTTTAATTTTAATCCCTCAGATTATCTTTGCTGGCGTATTATTTAGCTTAGAAGGTCTAGGAAAATATCTATCATGGTTGATGATTAGTCGCTGGTCGATTGGTGCCTACGGAGTATTAGTAGAGGTGGAAGATATGATTGCACAAGCAAAAAATCTTAATATCCCTTTACCCTTTGAGGATACCAATCAAGTTTATCAATTATCTATCAATAATTTGTTATTGAATTGGGGAGTATTAATTCTTCATTCTCTTATTTATTTCCTCCTTACCTATTGGTTGCAAAAAAGAAAAGATATTTTGTGATCTAAATTATGAATTATGAATTATGAATGATAAATTATGAATTATGAATTATGAATTATGAATGATAAATTATGAATTATGAATGATAACTGATAACTGATAACTGACTCCTAACCCTACTTAATTTAACTTCAGATCAAGAGCGATCGGACATTCCACTTTCGTTCCCCCTAAACCACAGTAACCGCCGGGGTTTTTAGCTAAATACTGCTGATGATAAACTTCAGCATAATAAAATTCAGGTGCGTCGAGAATTTCCGTGGTAATTTGACCATGGCCCGCTTTATGGAGAGCTTCTTGGTAGATTGATCGAGATTTTTCCGCTAATTGCTTTTGCTGGGGATTATAGGTATAGATACCCGATCGATACTGAGTTCCCGTATCATTACCCTGACGCATTCCTTGGGTGGGATTATGGCTTTCCCAGAAAACCTTTAACAGTTGTTCGTAGGAAATCACCCTGGGATCATAGACCACTAAGACCACTTCATTATGTCCGGTCATGCCGCTACACACTTCCTGATAGGTGGGATTGGGGGTGATACCAGCCGCATAACCTACGGCCGTGGTGTAAACACCTTCTAATTGCCAAAATTTCCGCTCTGCTCCCCAAAAACAGCCTAAACCAAACATTGCGGTTTCCATACCGGCGGGAAAGGGGGGCTGCAAAGGATGACCGTTAACGTAGTGGCCGCTAGGTACGGGCATTTTTTCCGATCGCCCGGGTAGTGCTTCCCTTGCTGTGGGCAAAGTTACTTTTTTTCCGAATCCGAATAACACCATAATTAAGAATTTGTCCAGAAAATTTTACCTTACTTTACATTGTCGCTTAATTTTGGGGATTTCAGTGATCAGATTTGAGTTTTCTGATTACTGTTCACTTAAAAAAGCTCCGTCGCTGCCGGTTCAAATTAACCGAAGTGAGGCATAAGAGTCAAAACTCCCAAGTCTAAATCTTTACTATCGATCGATTTTGCCTCGTAGAGGGCTAACATATCGTTTAATTGGGGATTACCGCAGGAGGAACCGGTTACGCCCATGGCAATAATCAAACCACAATAACCCTCGGTATTTTTGATGCGTTTTTGCCAATTGCGGCGAGCATTACGGTGGTCGGGATCATCTTGCTCGAATTCTCCAAACAGATAGAGATCACCGTTAGCCATTTTCAGAATCCCCAGATCATAACGGGTATCTTCTAAGGGATCTTCGCCGGGGTTAAAACCAATAGCCTCCAAACCGCCAGCTTGTTCGATTTTTTCGATCAGTTCCTTGGCTTTCGGTCGGGAGGTCTGGATCATGACCACGGGGAAACCCTCTCCTTTTGTCGGTACGGACTGGGGTTGATAATGGACTTTTGGACGACTGCGAATTTTATCTAATAATTGCCAGGGAACCATTCCCAGACTGAGATGTGCATTATCAGGGACTAGATTCTCCTTGAGTACGGATTCTTCCTCATCATCCTCATCATCCTCATCATCCTCATCATCCTCATCATCGTCGTCGTCGTCGTCCTCTAAGAGTTGCATAAATTCCGCACATAGATCGGGCATCGTGGCTACCGTCACCGCCACGGTTTCCCCTTTTGCTTGTTCGGGATCGATGGGAATGCGAAAACGACGCTGTAATTCTCCGATCGGTTCTTCGGATAAAGCGGATTGATTGCCTTTAAAAAAGCGCAACAGAGCTATTAAAGCTAAATATACCGTGATTGCTTCTTCTTCATCCAAGTAGGGGCGAATACCTTCGTAGGGATGCACGCTGCCGAAAACTGGATGGATTTGGGAGGGGGCAGCCGAGGCTAGATCGTAGTCATCCTCATCATCATCCTCATCATCATCGGCCAATTCGTAGCTTAAAAACCAGCAATCTTGGGAAAGAAAGGCCTTTTCTAATCTTTCCATCGATTTTTCTTCTAAAGCGGACTGCCGGAATTGTTTGAGGGATTCTAGGGAACGATAGAGAATGACTCCGTATTCCCGACCGAGCATTCCCATGACACAGGCGTAAAGATTCGGGAAATCGGAGCGATCGAGCTTAATTTGCAAAATATCGTAATCAGCTAAACAGGACCAGGGTTCAGCTTTCCAAATTTCGTGAGCGGTTTTCACTAAAGCGGACTGCCAAGCGGGGGGAATTGCCGGGGGGCGGTTATTTTGGAATTCCTCGAATCCGCGAAAGAGATCATCGATCAGGGGCAAACTGGGGACATAATCGATGGTGATATCGAGATCTTGCAGTACTCCGCGCAGAAAAAACTGTGTTTCTCGATCGCGGACGATAATTTTTTTCGGTCTGGCTGGCCGGGCGGGACTTTGCGGTGTTTCGATGGCGCGGATTAAGGTTCTGACCATGGCCTCTGGCCCGGTTTCGGGGGAAACTACTTCCATAGAGCGTACACAGCCCTCGCTACCATCCACCCAGATCACGCACTCGCCGCCGCTTTCTTGATTTGGTTCTAAGGTGGCCCGGGGCATTCTCTCGGATAAGGATAAAGCACGACGATCTCCTTCCCAAACACTGGGAATTTGGGGAATTTTTTTGAGGCGGCTTTGGGTTGTCCGGGGCAGAAGATTCATCGGGAAATTTAGGGGTAGCTGTGTTAGGATTTTAACCTTTTCTTTTCAAGGATTCCATAGAATTATTCTATCGATTTAGTCGATAACTTGATAAATAAACCGGAAACCTGACCAAGTTCCTAGATCAAAGGCGTATTCATCAATTACACTGCCAGAACTATCCATTTTCAAGCCTAAATCTAATTTTAGATCGCTCCAGAAAGCTCTGGCTATTTCTAGGGGGTTAGTCAGGGTGAGCAGTGGGGTGGCTTCTCCCTTGAGGCTTTGAGTGGCATTGAGAAGGGTCAAGGTTTTCGGGAAAGGATGGCGACTGAGGATCAGTATATTCTCTCTGATGCCCTTGGGTTGACTAATTTTCCAATGCCCTTGGCGGTCATTGGGGATGGTGGCCTTGGTTTTGGCCGCCACGACAAAGGGGGCTAATGGGCTGGAATTGGTGAAATTATCGGGGTTTTCTGAACAGGAACAGTATAAAAGCGGTTGGCGATCGCTGTTGAGGATAAGGATCATTGCGTAGAGGGGTTGTTCTTCTTGATTCTCGATTTGATAGCGAATTTCCGTACCGACGGGCAGAATTAAGTCATTTTTAGCGGTATTAGTCCCCCTGCTACCCGCAATTTTTTGGGTTGGCACTGTGGAGATATAGGTTTGATCGAGGCTTTCCAGGGTGACAATAACGGCTAAACCGGAGGATTCTTGATTGATCAACAAGTGCCACAATTTGCAGGCCAGCAGGGTTTCTAGTTGGGATTGCAGTCGTTTAATCCCCGATTTAATTGCTTCGTTGGCCGCCCCTAAACTACCGATAATTAGGGAGCCATTGGGAGATAATAACTGATAATTGCCAGTTTCTTCGCCACCAACTCGACTTAAGAGACAATCTACCGTTTGTTCGCCAATATTAACCACGGCGGCCACATCGGGCAAACTGGCAAAGGTACTGGTGGCATCTACCCGTTCAATCCGGGTTAAGTTACTATCCAAACCGACGATTAAGCCGATTTGACTGGGAAAAACCCGCAATTTTTCCTCTAGAATCTGTCCTATTTCTAGGGAGGCGGTTGCTGATAATAACTGGGCTTTGGCTTTTAAACCCTGACGGGAGAGAATTTTTAGGCTGATTTCCTGCCCAGTCGCCTCAATAAAGCTCAAACAGGAGTTAATCCCGTAATTTTCTAGGATTTCTAAGGGCAGGCCGACCAGATTGACTTCTAGGGTGCGTTCATCAATAAGATTTGTAACAATTGCCGCTCCACCCCTTGACTTTTCTGGCTGTATATGATATGGCGGCGCAGAATTATTTTGATTACCGGTCAGGATTGCCGGTTGCTGTTGTTGACTGCTGTGACTAGCGACGAGATGACGGAGATGGGGAAAAGCGATCGCAATTGTCGGACTGGGGGAAACTTGCCAGAGATACTGAGTGAGATCATAGGTGAATAAGCCGGCATTGGGGCTATTACCGCTCAATTCCAGGGCGATTTGCTCTGGTTTAGCGGCAGCGAGAATAACGCCGTTACTAGGCTTATTTTTGAGGTTAAAACGGGTTTTAATATCGGCAGCGAAAGTTAATTCGGCGGGGTTAGGATCAGTAATGGTTCTAGAATAGGAACGAATGCGGAGATTACCGAGATAGGGCTGAGGTTGGGGGAGATGACTACTATCAAAAATCAAGCTAAACTTATCCGTAGCTAGACAGCGAGCCATCAGCAGGATATTTTCCTTAAGTAAAGCATTTTCTGCCCCATCAGCAGTAATAAAAACTTCTTTTCTGTCCCCAAGACTGCCATAACCACTAAAGTGAAAAATGACCACATCCCCCAACCTGGCTTGGGCGATCAGGTGTTCTAAAAAAGCCGATTTGATCGCTTCTCCACTGGCTTGTTGTCCCGTTAAAGTCACTATATCAGCATCCTGAAAGCCAAAACGATAACGGAGAAGGTCTTTTTGTAACTCCACATCGGTAAGACAGCCATGCAGCGGCGGAATATTCGCCCCATACTGGTCAATACCGACTAAAAGAGCCAATTTTCGGGGATTAGGGGCGGCGAGAGCGGCCAAATGACGGTTAAGGGTTCCTTGACTAATCGCCAAAGTCAGCAACCCCCAACCTGTCTGCTGGATCAATTCTCGCCTAGTTATGTTCATCGAAAATTTTGGGTGGGAAACCCCGCCGTAGAACGGCGGCTTTACGTTAGAATTAAAAAGACCGTCTCGAAAACCAAGTGGGCGGACAGCACCTTGAAAACTCGGCTTAGGGAGTTCCGTTCAGAAAAGCTTGTCCGGGTAAAAAGTCGCGCGCAACAAGTACAAGAAGCGTTTAGTCAGAACCGTACCGTGGGACACACGGAATCGGGCTTCTGAAATGGAGCGAAAGTCTGTGGACTCTGTGTAAGACAGTACATGGTTTTTTAACTGTGGTATGCGACGGTGGTGGAAGCAGAAACTTAAATCGTGAGGTTTAGGAATCGCCGCACTTTTAGGGCGGCGAGGATGTCAAGATCCTTGCATGGCGCGGATTAATTCGGCAGCCACTTCTGGACGGGAGAATTCCGGAGGTGGTAATTCTCCTTT
>NZ_JADBTB010000158.1:0-35657 GCF_020246405.1 Microcystis sp. M083S1 | reverse complement strand
TGGGGGGATCACTTCATCCTTCTCAAAAGGATTAGGGATAAATTTTTCTTGGGTTAATTCGGGACGATTGAGATAACCCCGCGCTAATCCCATACCACCAATATGTAATTCTCCAGCTACCCCCACAGGAACAGGTTGTAAATGGGAGTCTAAGATATAAACTTGGGTGTTAGCAATGGGACGACCAATAGTTACTTTCAGAGTTTCATCTGTCCATTTTTCTACCGTGGCACAAACGCTGGTTTCTGTCGGTCCATAAGCATTAAAGAAATTTCTCCCTCTAGCCCATTGTTTGATCAATTCTTCTGAACAAGCTTCTCCTGCCACAATAATTGTTTGTAACTCTGGTATTTCTTCTAGGGGCAAAGCCGCTAAGGCTGAGGGGGGTAAAGTAATATGGGTAATATCATAATCTTTTAATATTCCCATTAATGGCAACCCAGGCATTAAAGCATCTTTGCTGTCTAAATAAAGGGCTGCACCTGCTCCCATGGCCATGATAATTTCCGAGATAGAAGCATCAAAATTGAGGGAAGCAAACTGGAGAATGCGAGAGTTTGACTGTACGTTAAAGGTTTTAATTTGCGCTTGAGCTAGGTTAAATAGTCCCCGATGTTCCACCATTACCCCTTTGGGTTTTCCTGTAGAACCAGAGGTATAAATGAGATTAGCTAAATTATTGGCTGTTACTACTCCTGTGAGGTTATCCTGGCTATTTTGGTTGAGTTCTTCCCCAATCTGCTCTAACAAGATTAACCGCGCTTGATGTTCGGGTAATTTATCGATTAATCCCTCTTGAGTGAGCAATAATGACAGTTGAGCATCAGCGATGGCAAATTGTAGCCGTTCACTGGGATAATCTGGATCGAGAGGTAGATATGCACCACCCGCTTTTAAGATTCCTAATAACCCCACTATCATCTCTAGGGAACGCTCAAGGGAAATGCCGACTAAAGTATCAGCTTTTACGCCTAATTTTCGCAAATAATGGGCTAATTGATTGGCACGACAATTTAACTCATTGTAGGTTAATTGTTGACCTGAATATACAACTGCTACTGCGTCGGGTGTGCGTTTTACCTGTTCCTCAAATAACTGATGAATACATTTATCAGAGGGATAGTCAACTTGAGTATTATTCCACTCAAAAAGTAACTGCCGCTGCTCAACTTCTGTGAGCATTGATAATTGGAAAATGGGCTGCTGTGGATTAAGCACAATGGAGTTGAGCAATCTGACAAAATGCTTGGCCATACGCTCAATAGTAACAGCTTCAAATAAATCAGTATTGTATTGCCAACACGGCTCAATCTCCCCTTTCGCTTCCCTTACCATTAAACTCAAATCCAAGTGTCCGCCCTGTTGTCCGAACAAGTGTGGCTCCATTGGCAACACTGATTTTTGCAGATGCAAGGAATTATTTTTTGGTTCACACCAAGTTTGTGCTTGCCAAGCAAAACTAACTTGAGAGAAAGGCGAACGGCTGGGATCGCGTTGTGGCTGGAGTTTTTCTGCTAACAGAGAAAATGGGTAATCTTGATGCTTTTGTGCTTGTCTAACTATTTTGCTGACTTGAGCAAGAAGTTCTGTAAATGTGGCATTCTCCTGGACAGAAACTCTTAAAACGGTCAGGTTAGAAAAGTAGCCGACAATCTCTTTAAATTCTTTAGCCGGCCGTCCTCTCATCGGGCTGCATAAGAGGATATCTGTTTGATTGGTGTAGCGGTAAAGTTGGACGTAAAATGCTGTAAGCAGAATCTGATAAAGACTGGTTTTCGATGCTGAAGCTAGATACCTGAGTTTTTCAGTTAACTGTTCATCTAGCTTGACAATGTATGAGGCTCCTTGATAGGTCTTTACTGGGGGGCGGGGTTTGTCGGGAAGCAGATGCAAAATTGGCAATTCGCCAGCTAATTGTTGTTGCCAATATTGCCACAGTTTTTCTCCCCTATTACCCGATAGCATTGCTGCTTGCCATTGGACAAAATTTGCATAGGTTTTATTTTCATTCCAAGAATCTGGGGCTGTTTCTGTCTGCTGTTGACTAAATTGCTCCACTTCCTCTGGATATAAAGATTGAAATTCACTCAGCAGTAAATCATAGGACCACATATCGCCAGCAATGTGGTGCATTGTCAGCAAGAGAATGTGTTCTTCTGCTGAACGAGTAAATAAATTCACCCGCAAAACTGAATCTTTTTCTAAGTTAAAAGGGTGGTCAGCAATAGCATAGATTTTTTCTACTAATTGCTCTTCCCTCCAGTCGCTGGCATCTATTACCTCAACCTGAAAATTCTCTTGCTGGTTAACCTGCTGTACCGGTTTGCCCTCATAACTGGTATATGTGGTTCTCAGAATCGGGTGCTTTTCAATAATTTTTTGCCAGACACGATTGACAACAGCAATCTCTAAATAAGCATGAATTTTTGCAGTAATAAATGTATTATAAGCAACGCTCTCTGGAGCAATTTTCCAGATTAACCACATTGCTTCTTGACCCGGTGAAAGTGGGTAAATTGTTTTCATATTTCTACTCATGACTAGCCCGCATTTGTGATGATAAAAAAAGATTTCTAGGGGAGGGCGTATGCTTTATGCCTCTACAGAAACCGAATTTGCCCCACTGTAGGGGCGCAAGGAAGCCGAGTACAAAATGTAACATATATCGAACATTTTTCACCATGATGTCGCAAGGTCTGTTATCGCTTTGAGGGAACAGGGAACAGGGAAGAAAATCGGCGCACCTCATTGCTTTGAAAACTGTACCATGAAATCCTATCATAGAAAAGAAAATTTGTCATGGTCAACGAAATTCGGTAATATGTGGTAGTCTGAGAAGCGCTCACTAGCTTTAGCTATCCAAACAACGGTTACTTGTAGTAAGATAACGAGGGTTAAAAAAGCAGTAGCAGGGGGCTGAGAAAGCCATCTCTTTACACTGACAGATAAAGCGACGGGAGTATGTTAGCACAACTCAAACACAATAACCTTAAAATTGTCGGGGAGCTTTATATTTTCGCCAATTGCCTTCTAATCCACCAATCCAGCCAAAATCTAAAATTATTCCAGCAAAATGTCCACAACTCAAATATAAATGCTATATGTCCGCCAAAGTCCCTCAAGATCGATCGACGACTAATATTATCTCCGATGTCAGCAAATTTTGGCACAGTGTCAAGCTGATCGCTGCTCCCTATTGGTATCCTACCGAGTCGGGGGGAAGGACTTTTTCCGATGTGATCCAAGCTTGGGCAATGCTCATCCTACTAATCGGGGCAATCCTAGCGGTTGTAGGCTTAAATGCCTTCAATAGCTTTGTTAGTAATTACTTAGTTGATGTCATTCTTGAAAAAAGTGATTTTGATAAATTTGTCAAAACTTTGGTAGTTTTTGCGGTTGGACTGCTCTTTGTCACCCTTTTAGTTGGCTTGCTTAAATTTCTCAGAAAAAGAATCGCCCTGGATTGGTATGCTTGGCTCAATGACTGGATTCTCAACAAATATTTGCATAATCGCGCCTATTACAGAATTAATTTTAAATCCGATATCGACAACCCAGATCAGCGTTTATCCCAGGAAATTGAGCCGATTACCAGTAAAGCTCTCTCCTTTTTTGCCGTTGCCCTGGAAAATGTCCTAGATATGATCACTTTTTTAGTGATTCTCTGGTCAATTTCTTCCTCTGTCGCCATTATTTTAGTCGTTTGGACAATTCTCGGTAACGTCATTGCTATCTATTTTAACCAAGCTTTAAATAAAATTACTCAAGAAGAATTAGAACTTAAGGCTAACTACAATTATGCTCTAACCCACATTCGTAATCATGCGGAGTCAATCGCTTTCTTTGAGGGAGAAAATCAGGAATTAAATATTATTCAGCGGCGATTTAATAAACTCTTAGACAGCGCTAAACGTAAAATTGATTGGGAGAGAGGCACAGAAATTTTTAGTCGGGGCTATCAGGCGGCAATTCAAGTATTTACTTTTGTCATTTTGGGTCCTTTGTATATCAATAGTGAGGGCATTAGTTTCGGACAGGTCGGGCAAGCCTGTTTAGCGGCTAATTTGTTTGCTACGGCGCTGGCGGAATTAATTAGTGAATTTGGCACTTCGGCACAATTTAGCAGTTATGTTGAACGTCTATCGCAATTTTCCCAAGCCTTAGAAGAAGTCATTAAACAACCCGAAAATTTAAGCACGATTAAAACCATCGAAGAAAACCAATTTTCCTTTGAAGATGTCACCTTGCAAACTCCCGATTATGAACAGGTGATTGTCGAAAACCTCTCCCTTTCTGTTCAGCCCGGACAAGGTTTATTAATTGTCGGGCCGAGTGGTCGGGGTAAAAGTTCCTTGCTACGCGCTATCGCCGGTTTATGGAATGCCGGAACTGGCCGATTAGTTCGTCCCCCCCTAGAAGAAGTATTGTTTCTGCCCCAACGTCCCTATATAATATTAGGAACCTTGCGAGAACAGTTACTTTATCCCAATCGTAATCAAGAAACCAATGAGATAAGATTGAGGGAAGTTTTGCAAGAAGTCAATCTCCAAAATTTACTAAATCGAGTTAATAGCTTTGATACAGAAGAGCCTTGGGAAAACATTTTGTCCCTGGGAGAACAACAACGTTTGGCTTTTGCTAGGGTATTAATTACCCGTCCCAGTTTTACTATCCTCGATGAAGCCACAAGTGCTTTGGACTTAAACAATGAGGAAAATTTATATCGGCAATTGCAGAAAACTCACACAACTTTTATTAGTGTCGGACATCGGGAAAGTCTCTTTAACTATCATCAATGGGTTTTAGAACTCTCTAGTAATTCCCATTGGCAACTTCTTACAGTGGAGGAATATCGCCGACAAAAAGTGAAAGAAATTATTAATATTTCTGTCGATAATTCTCAAACTAGGCTCGAAGATTTACCGAATCAGGAAACCGAGGTCAATCCTAAAATCAATTCTGCCGGGGAACCCCCCCCCGAATCGCCAACAACAACAATCTTAACAGAAGTCGAAGAGGGACTTTCCCATGCACAAATGAAGGAATTAAGCGACTATTCCCTCAGTAGCATTAGAAGCAAAGCCAGTCAGGGAAAATCAATTACGGGGAAAGACGGACTGACCTATCGCTATGACAAGGACCCTAAAATCTTAAAATGGCTAAGAGTTTAGCTAATGAGAGACGGGTCAACAAACAACGTTAAACCATTACACCAACTTAGCTACCCAAAAAATGAATCAAACCCTGGTTAATCAACAACAGTTGTTCCAAGAAATCGTCCAAGATATCGAGCAAAATAAAATTGCAATCGCGGCGAAAAAACTGCGTCAACAGGAAGCAGATAGCTGTGAAATTCCGGCTCAGTGGCTCTGGAAAACAGCAGCAGCTTTGGAAACCAACGACTGGAGCATTTTATCAGAAGATTTCATTAATCTGAATTTTATCGGCAAAAATGGTTATTTTCTGATGATTGCTCCCTATCGCATCAATCGTCAGGGAGAACGACAACTCACTTTGAGTGCAATTTACGGAAAAATCCACCAAAATAGTCAACCTTCTATCGAACAACTAGAAAGCTTGACTCGTGAAAAATTTGGCAGTCTAAGACAACCGATTCCCAGAAATTTGTCCTTTACTGAAATTGCTAGTTGTGGCACGGTTAAAGGTGAAAAGGGGGAGGCTTTTATCGTTCCCCATAGGTGGACTTTTCCCAATAGTGTTCAGGGACCAGCTTTAAATAATGCCAGTGAGCAAAAAAGACGCTTTTCCGGTTCTAGCTACGAATGTATCCGAAAAATTTTTGAGCCAGAAACGGCCGATTTGCTATTAGGACCCCTGGAGGATCAAATTAATGGTGAACGCTATCGTCATCTCGATACCCAATTCCATGAAGCGGGTCATGCTAGTGGGTTAGGATTTGACTTAAAACTCAAAAATAAACTGTTTCAAAACTATACCTATGCCGGAGTCGAGGAGTGGCGCTCAGATAGTTTAGGCTTTGAATTTGCCGACTGTGCTTTACCTGCCGAAGAAGCGGGAAAATTAGTCGCTGTTAATTTCTGCATTCGCTTTGGTTTGGATGCTCACCGTTTAGGGGGTTTAGAAAAAGATGTGGACGTCCACGCTAGTTTGATCAGTTTGGAATATCTCTTGCAGAATGATGCTATTTATCTCACAAAAAATGGTCAATTGGCCCTGCGTAATGTCAGTTATCCAGGCTTACTAAAAGCGGTGGAAATGCACCGAACAAAAGCTTTATCTCTAACGCGAAGGGAGTTGAATCTAAATAGTTTAACAGGTCTTTTTGCTCTGTATAAAGTGGATATTCATCCCGCAACCCAATTAATTTTTCAAGGACTAATTGTAGAGCGATGCCGCGGAATTTGGTCAGAGTTACAATAAGTACCTAGGGTTTGCTGATAATCGGCCCGGGGAGGGATGTCCATCAGCCATGAGCATCCCTCCAAAGCCTAGGTCTCTACTACTTGATGGCGATAGGGATTGGGGTCAACTCCCCTGAGTTTCTCGCCACAGCAAGTGCCGGCCCGGGAATATTAGTCGTTGACTCCTACACATTTATTTATATATATCGCTAGATAACTAAAATGTGTTAAGCTAGGGGGTAGCATTCTGGGAAATCACGACAGATAGATCAGTCTCTTATTAGTCAGAGTCCCTGAACCCCTGATTACTCCTTTCTCCCCTGGGCGATTACAAAACCAATGGCTGAACAACGCTCTGTACTAAAATTTAATGGCATCGATGATCATATTGATCTATCCCACGGATTTCTTGACATCGATCAGAGTATTACCATTACATTTTGGGCAAAAGGGGAAAATAATTTAGCTACAGAAACGACTTTTTTAGAAGCTGTTAATCAGGAGAATAACCGCGTTCTACATATTACCTTGCCTTGGGGCGATCCCGTGAAACCTGCTATTTTTTGGGATGCGGGTAATGAAGAAGGTTTCGATCGAATTGAAAAAAAAGTCAAGCTTAAGGATTATAGTGATTGGACTCACTGGGCCTTTGTCAAAAATGCGACCACAGGCCGAATGTTGATCTATCGCAATGGGATCATTTGGCATCGTGGCAACGGTCATAACCGTGCCTTAACGGGGATTGAAAAAATCATCTTGGGAGCCTCTGTTAATCTCTCTCATTATTGGCAAGGTTGTCTTGCAGAACTTTCTGTTTGGAATCAAGCGCTTAGCCAAGAAGAAATCCAAAACGCGATGTATCAATCTCCCCGGGTTGATGACCTTGGCTTAGTTACTTATTTATCACTCAATGGCAGTGCCGAGGATCAAACAAGTTATAGCAATCATGGTATTCTTTATGGGACAACCTGGCAACTAGATAGTCTTCCCTCCAAACCGACCTCGATCCCTAAATCAAAAACTCAGACTAGCAGTAAAGCTAGAAGGAGTGCGAAAAGGATAACAATGGTCAACGAAATTTTTAACTCCCTTGAAGAAGAAGAAGTGGTTGAACAGGATGCTCCAGCAGAAAATCAAGAACCTTCCCCGGAAGATAATTCAGAATCAATTATAATTGCCGCAGAAGCTGCTCTTGCCAGCAATGAAATTGAGGAGATTAGTGAAACAGCAATTTCTCAACCGGATATCCTCACTTATTCAAGCCAGAAAAAACGGTTAATTATTTGTTGTGATGGTTCTTGGGAAGACTCTACCAGTGCCTATCCCACCAATGTGGTTAAATTCGCCGAATCTATTAAGTATATTGCCGAGGATCAAACCCCCCAAATCGTCTTTTTGTCAGGTTCTGGCACCCCCGAAGATAACGAATTTATTAAAAGTTTAGGGAATGAAACTTTTGGCTGGGGCCTTGATCGAATGATTCAAGATGCCTATCGTTTTCTTGTCCTTAACTACAATCCCACAACCGAGGATGAAATTTATTTGTTAGGTTTTAGTCGAGGCGCATATATCGTTCGTTGTTTGGCTAGTTTTATCGATAAATGTGGAATCCTAAAACGCTCTAAGATTAAAGAAATTCCCCTAGCTTATCAACTCTATCGAGACCACACCGTTAGTTCCGATAGTGCCAAAGCTCAACAATTCCGTGCCGCTAATGCTAAAAAAATTGAGACAGAAAAGGAAGATTTTCAAGATCGTATTCCAGTTAAGATGTTAGGTTGTTGGGATACAGTTGGTAGTTTTGGTATTCCTGATTTAACTCCTTGGTTTCCCCTGGCTAAGTTTTATCATAAAAAATATGAATTTAGTAATACAAAATTAAGTCCGATTATCCAGAATGCTTTTCATGCTGTTGCCATTGATGAAAAACGTAAAAACTTCCCTTCCACTCCGATCAAAGCCAATCCAGAAAATCCCGAACAAGTTGTTAAAGAAGTTTTATTTGTGGGTGAACATACCTGTCTAGGTGGTGGCAAAAAAGAATATCAAGGACTTTCCGATTACCCCTTACAATGGATGATTAATCAAGCCAAAAAATTGGGATTAGAGTTTGACTCAACCACCTCTGAATCCGAGGAATTCCAAATTAAACCAGACCCGACCATCAAGTTCGATAATACGGTTAAGGGATTATTGGGAGGTGAGCAATGGCGATATTTCAATACAAAAGTTGTCACTGTTCATCACAGTGTGGTAAAACGATTAAAGGCTTTTTCCGATTATCGTCCCAAAAGTCTTGAACCTTTTCTTCAAGCTTTACTTGACGACGATCAACAGACAGATTAACCTTGCTTTAAAATTAAATTAATCCTTCGCTAGAAATTTGAGGTGGTTTTTATGGAACTCGATAACATTATCAAAAAAGTGGCAGGTGCTTATTTAGCTTCGGCTGTTATTGCTGTCATCGTGCTAATTCTAACCCTCGGACAACCCTTTGTAGTTTTTATGGGTATTGGAGCGATGGGGTTGGTTACTGTCCTAGGAGATGCGATTGCTCAGTACGGAATTGAAGCGGTTCTGAATGCTTTTTACGCCGAGCGAAGTAAAAAAGAATCCCTGGAAACACTTTTGGCTGAAATTGATGCTTTACCTCTGACTGATGACCTGAAATTAAAAACCAAAAAATACTTGACTGACCATCAAGAACAGACAGTAAAGCAGCAAGAAACGGTAACTGAGCCAACACCTGAAAGTCCTCAAACAGTTGTTATTGAAAATGAACCAGTTATTGAAAATGAACCAGTTATTGAAAATGAACCAGTTATTGAAAATGAACCAGTTATTGAAAATGAACCGGTTGTTGTTGAAGTTGAAAATGTTTAATTAGGTATTGCTCCCTGTTGCAATAGCTGGGAGCAGCTAATGATTATTGCTAAGTAACGAGGAATTTTTGGGTCTAAGATAGCTATGCTAAATAGGAACTCTCAACATCTGATGACCTATAAAAAAATTGCCATTTATGAGCAAAGCTATCAACTTCCTGTTTTTAAAAATAGATACTTAAAAAATTTTCAGAAAATCATCAAGGAACGTCGGAAATTAATTCAAGAAGGAGTTCGCTACCATTACTATTTTGGTAAGATTATTAAACGAAAAGAAAAAATTACTCAACAAGAAATCTTGATTGAGACTAAGTTATTAATTAAAGACTATAATTTATTAATTAACGGACTAGAAATCTATCAAGACGGATATTATCGTTTTTTACTCCAACTCAGTGACAATCTCAAAATTTTATTTTCCCAAAAATATCAAGAATTGAAAATCTTAGACTACGAGAGAATAAAGTTAGAAATTAAAAATAATAATAATCAAAATATTCTCAATCAACTCAAGCTGGAAAAACAGGAAAATTTTCGGGCAATTTTGCTACTGGGAAAAACATCTTTTTTGATGTTGAGAAAAACTAAATTACTAGGGGAAGGAGTTCAGAAATTAGCCGAGGATACTCAAAAGCAGAAAAAAATTGTACAAGCAATTATTCAAGAACTCAAAATTTATGAGGAATTAAATGATTATCAACTCAAATCTCAACGAGTTCGCCAAGAAATTGCTGATCTTGCCCAAAATGCAATTAATTTTGAAAACTACTTACAGGACTATTTTGCTCCTTTTCAATTATTAATAGAAGAAGTCATTAAAGTGGATGAAGAATTTTATGCAACAGTTGGAGAAATTAAGTATTTGGTAGATAATATTTTTATACCTCAGCCTGATCTGTTAGAAACCTCAGATTCAGCAATAAATTCTGAGTTTTTGCTAAATTTTCTGGCGAATGGTTACGAGAAAGAAGCAAGGTTAAAAGATGCTTTTTCCTCTGATCAATTTAATGATTACTTATTCAATGAAAGTGAATGGTCAGCACAATTTATTTCCCTAGAAAAAACCATCAATAAATTATCTCATCATTTAGCAGAACAAGAGGCTTGTCAAAAAGACACTATCCTAAAAACTCCCCTAGAAATAGTTGTCTCTCAATTCACTCAAAACAATATTGACAAATCTTCTACTTCCAAAAATCCCCAGACTTTCCCAAATATCTTAACTCAAGAATCGACGGATCTTGATTATAATCAATTACAAGATTTGCTAAGAAAGCAAGAGTGGCAAGCGGCCGATCGCCAAACGACTAAACTACTATTGAAAATTTTGGGTAGAACCTACTGGAATGAGGTTTATCCTCAAGATATTGCTCAATTACCTTGTTCGGAACTGAAAAAAATTGATCAACTTTGGCTTCATTATAGTCATGGTCATTTCGGTTTTAGTATTCAGCAGGCTATTTTCTCTAGTCTCGGTGGTTTAGTGGATTATGAAACCCAAAAGAAACTTGGCGATCGCCTAGGTTGGCGGCAGCAGGGTCAATGGCTCAATTATGAGCAACTAAACTTTCAATTAGAGCCGAATTCTCCCCTCGGTCATTTACCCGTTCATTGGTTGATTTTTGAAGAAAATCTTTATTATCCATCTGCCGAGGTTGCTGACAATCAAAACTCCCTGGCTTTCTGGAGAGTTGGCAATTGGTTATTGTGGCAACTTCACCTCGTTTTAAGCAAAATTCAAGCCTGTGGAATTATTCCTCTGTCTGACTTTTAAAGCCATTATTCTATTAAAAACTGATTTGCTATCACTACCAATTTCTTGACCGATAGTTAACTCTTAATCAGAAAAATATCGCCAAAAAATACCCCCTTTTTACGGTAAATAAAAAGGGGAGAAAATATTAGATAGCCTTACAGTCCAGCCATCCATTCCGTATGGAAAAACTCACCTCTGGGTTTATCGGTACGTTCATAGGTATGAGCGCCAAAATAATCCCGTTGTGCTTGGGTGAGATTTTGCGGTAAATTGGCCCGACGATAACTATCAAAATAGTCCAAAGAAGAACTAAAAGCCGGGACGGGAATCCCCAACTTATTAGCCAAGACTAACACCTCACGCCATGCTTCTTGGCGATCGAGGATACTTTGTTTAAATTCCGGCGCTAACAACAAATTCGGCAGGCCCGGATTTTCCGCAAAAGCCTTGCGAATTTTATCCAAGAAACTGGCCCGAATAATACAGCCGCCCTTCCATATCCGGGCCGATTCCGGCAGACTGATATTATAGTTAAACTCCTGAGAAGCTTTAGCGATTAAAGCCATACCTTGGGCATAGGAACACATTTTCGAGCAGTAAAGAGCATCACGCACCTTATCCACAAATAGTGCCGCATCCCCCGGATAGGTTTCCCCTGGTCCGGGTAACTCTTTGGCTGCGGCCACCCGTTCATCCTTATAAGCGGACATCACGCGAGCATTAACCGCAGCATAAATGGTCGGAATTGGCACCCCCAACTCTAAGGAACTTAACACAGTCCAGCGTCCGGTTCCCTTTTGTCCCGCCGAATCCAAGATTAAATCTACCAGATGATGACCGGTTTCTGGGTCAACACACTTAAAGATATCGGCGGTAATTTCAATTAAATAAGAATTAAGCTCATCGGTGCGGTTCCACTCGGCGAAAGTTTCCTGTAACTGCTGATTGCTTAGTCCTAGACCATTTTTCAGCACATCGTAGGCTTCCGCAATTAACTGCATATCGCCGTACTCGATGCCATTGTGAACCATTTTCACATAATGGCCTGCCCCCCCGGCCCCCACATAAGTGACACAGGGACCATCATCGACTTGGGCGGCAATTTTGGTTAAAATCGGCTCTAATTCCCGATAGGCGAACTCTGTACCCCCCGGCATCAGGGAAGGACCGTGCAGAGCGCCTTCTTCGCCACCACTGACCCCCATACCGACAAAACCGAGTTTAGTGGTCGATTCTAGGTCGCGGGTGCGTCTTTCCGTGTCCTCATAGAGGGAGTTACCGCCATCGATAATCATATCTCCTTCTTCGAGAAGGGGTTTTAATTGTTCAATCACGGCATCCACCGGCGGGCCAGCTTTTACCATGACCAGAATTTTGCGGGGACGCTCTAAAATTTGGACGAATTCTTCTAAACTATAGGCCGCCTTGACATCTTTGCCGACGGCGCGAGTTTCCATAAATTCTTGAGTTTTGCTGGCGGTGCGATTGTAAACAGCGATGGGAAAACCCCGACTCTCCACATTGAGAGCGAGATTTTCTCCCATGACAGCTAGTCCGATAACACCGAAGGTACGTTTAGTCATAGAAATTCAGTCTCGGCTGATGCGTTCTTCCTCCCCTTTTAGCGCCTACTTTCCCTAAGATAGCTAAACTTTCCCTATTTCTTAAGCCTTGACTAATCAGTGATCAGTGATCAGTAATCAGTAATCAGTGATCAGATTTGGGTTTTCAGTGACCGGCATTGAGTGAGGAGTGTGACAGCGTTTCTCCTCAAGATGAAGTGTAACCTAAGTAGATAGGTATTAAAAACTTTCAGATCCCCCCGCCTATCGGCACCCCCCTTATCAAGGGGGGCAGGGGGGATCGAACCTAAAATCCATTTTTAATTTAATTATAACCAGCTACTTAATTTGGTATCACCCCCTGACGACTGGCTACTGTTGCCCGTTCCCTAAAACCAGAGACTTCCTACCTCACCATTAAGATAACTGCTATAAATGGCATTAACAGTGCTGTGTTTTCACTGATGACTGAAAAACCCCCAAGCGCAGAAAAGTTAATGCTAATGTTAAATTAAATTAAGAAAATCCCCATTCCTCTTATATGCAGTTAACTTGGCTTGATAGTAATTCTTGGTTAATCGAAATCGGGGGAAAACGCCTGCTTCTCGACCCTTGGTTGGTAGGTTCCCTGACTTTTGGTAATTTAACTTGGCTATTTGAGGGCAAAAAAACCTCTAATCATGCCATTCCCCAAAATATCGATCTGATTCTTCTCTCCCAAGGTTTGGAAGATCACGCCCATCCTCCTACTTTACAGGTACTCGATCGCCAAATTCCCGTGGTGGCTTCTCCTAATGCCGAAAAAGTCGTTCGAGCGCTTAATTATACCCATCTCATCCCTTTAACCCACGGCTCTAGTTATATCTTTGACAATGCGATCGAAATTACTGCCGTCCCCGGTTCTCCAGTCGGGCCGACTCTGGTGGAAAATGGTTATGTTATCAAGGAATTAGCGACAAATCAGAGTATCTACTACGAACCCCACGGTTATCATTCTCCTAGCCTCGATTCTCTCGGTAAAATTGCTGTTATTATCACTCCTTTGATTGACTTAAAAATACCTTTCCTCGGACCGGTAATCAAAGGACAAGAAAGCGCCTTGGCAGTCTGTCAACGCTTGCAGCCCGAATATATTATTTCTACGGCTGCCGGTGGTGATATCGAGTTTAAAGGATTATTAATGGCGGTGTTAAGTGCGGAGGGTAGTCCCGAATCTTTTCAAGAATTATTAACATCCCATGACTTGCCGACAAAGGTAATTGATCCTCGTCCTTGGCAACCTTTTACAGTGGAATTAGGCGAGTGCGTTCCGGGTTTGAGCTAATCTGAGTTAAGGGAAGAATAGAAAAAAGTTAAAACTTTCTTCCCGATTTTTATCTAAAAAAGTAGAATTTTTGTTATATCTTTGCTGGCTACAGATAACATTAATTGTTTTAAAAAACTGGCTCTCTTGAATATTGGATGTAAAATGGGTAAAACCCCACACCCCACACCCCACACCCTGCCCCCAGGAAAAACTTTTTCAGCAAACCCTAATTAAAAGTGGCTCTTCTCTGCTAAATTTTCTATGAATCAATTGCCCTTATTTTCTCAGTCAAAATCAGTGCGAGACTTTTATCAACCTGATGCCGAAATAATTCTTTATCAAGGAGATAGCAATAATTTTATCAAGACTATACCGGATAATTCTGTGAGCTTGATTATTACTTCTCCTCCCTACAATTTAGGAAAAGACTACGAAAAAAAAATCTCTTTGGATACTTATCTGGAAACCCAAACCAAAATTATGCGAGAATTCCCTAGAATCTTGCAAGATAATGGCAGTATTTGCTGGCAGGTGGGAAATTTCGTTCAAGAGGGAGAAGTTTATCCTTTAGATATTTTTTATTATCAGCTATTTAAACAAATGGGTTTCTTTTTAAGAAATAGAATTGTCTGGCATTTTGGTCATGGATTACATACCTCTAAAAGATTTTCTGGCAGGTATGAAACTATTTTATGGTTGACAAAAACCGATAAATATACCTTTAATCTTGATCCAGTGAGAATCCCCGCTAAATACCCTGGTAAGCGCCATTTTAAAGGTAAAAATATCGGTAAACCCTCTGGTAATCCTTTAGGGAAAAATCCCAGCGATGTTTGGGAGTTTTTAGCACAAGAATGGGATGAGTTACTATGGGATATTCCTAACGTTAAATCTAATCATCCAGAGAAAACTATTCATCCTTGTCAATATCCAATCGAATTAGTAGAAAGATGTGTTTTAGCCTTGACAAATGAGGGGGATTGGGTTTTTGATCCTTTTGCTGGGGTTGGAACTTCTCTGATTGCTAGTATTATGCACAATCGTCGAGTGATGGGGAGTGAAAAAGAAGCAGAATATGTGAAAATTGCCAGGGAAAGAATCGCTGCTTATTTGCAAGGAAATCTCAAAATTCGTCCTTTAGGAAAACCTATTCATCAGCCTAATGGTAAGGAAAAAGTTGCTCAAATTCCCCAAGAATGGCACAATAATATATAGGAAGTAACACTGAATCTACCCCCCAGGTAGGTGGATTCATGAATCCACCTACTATGCTTTGATAATAAATCTGGTTATTAAAAACTGATTATTTATTCCCCCTGTTGCCTGTTGCCTTTTGCCTGTCCTTATAAGTAGCCTATGCTCAACGGATTTAGTATAACCCATCCGACAATGATTGATAAGTTTTTTTGTCACCATTTTTAGAGAAAACTTTGCAGAATTGTGGCGGTTTCTTGACCAGTTTTTTCCCAACTAAAAAGCTCGGCGCGTTGACGACTGAGGGACTTTAATTTTAGGCGTAATTGTTCATCCATGGCGATTTGCTGCATTGCCTCTCTCATCTCATCGATACTATAGGGATTAATTAAAATTGCCGCATCTCCTGTGACTTCTGGGAGAGAGGAAAGATTAGAAGTAATGACAGGAGTTCCACAGGCGAGCGCTTCTAGTACAGGTAATCCGAAACCTTCCCAAAGGGAGGGATAAACTAAAGCAGTTGCTTGGTTTAAAAGTTGCGGCAATTCTTCATAGGAAACATAGTTTAAAAATTGCACTCGTTGAGAGATTGATAATGCTTCTACCTGTTGCTGTAGAGCTGGGGTAAAACGGGGGTCAAATTGACCGACAATTAATAATTGATATTCGGAATCGATTTGGGAAAAAGCAGTAATTAAACGACCGAGATTTTTATGAGGATCATAACGACCAAGATAGAGGAAATAGGGACGAGTCGCCAGATTTAGAGGACGAAAATTATCAGAATCATATCCAGAAAGAATCACGGTTATTTTGTCAAGAGGTATGTTAAAAAACTTATTAATATCGGCGGCCGTTGCTTGGGAAACAGCGATAATATGTGTGGCTTTTTTCAGGACTTGGGGTAAATAGTATTTATTATAAAAAGTTAGGGGAGAAAATTTCGGGAACCGCAGGGGAATTAAATCATGAACTGTGACAATATAGCGGCAATTTCCATAAATAGGTGCTTCGGGAATGGGGGTAAATAGCAGGGAAGACTTCAATTGTTGATAGGTTTGATAGAGTTGGGTTTCTGTCCAAATTAAGCGCTTAATATTGCCTTTGGTTCCCTGCTCTTGGGTGAGGTTTGCTGACACAGTATAGGTGTTAAAATCTGGGTAACTATTAGAAGTGATTAGGGTAGGATTTAAGTTAGCTAATTGAGGAATGAGATTTTTAGTATAGGTAGTCAACCCAGTATATTTAGTACCGAGAAAAGCGAGATTGATTAATAATTGATGGTTTTTATTCATAGATATTAGCTAGTTAAGTAGTTAGGTGTTAAAAGTTGTCAGATACCCCCCTTATCAAGGGGGGATTAAGGGGGGATCAACACCCCCCTTATCAAGGGAAGATTAAGGGGTGATCAACACCCCCCTTATCAAGGGGGAATTAAGGGGTGATCAACACCCCCCTTATCAAGGGGGGATTGAGGGGGGATCAACACCCCCCTTATCAAGGGGGGATTAAGGGGGGATCCATCTTCAATTTAATTATAACTACTTACTTATTATAAAAGAGAACGATAAGCTTTTATAGTAGCTTGTGCGGTTTTTTGCCAAGAGAATTTTGCCGCTTGTTTTTTTCCTTTAGTGATTAATTCTTGACGGAGAGAGATATCACTAATCACCTGATAGATTGCCGCAGCAATTTCTAGGGGATTATCGGGATTAATTAATATTGCCGAGTCTCCGGTGACTTCGGGTAAGGATGCAGTATTAGCAGTTACCACAGGACAACCTAAAGTCATCGCTTCTAAAACTGGTAATCCAAAACCTTCATAAAAGGAAGGATAGACAAAAACATCAGCTTTTTGATAATAATCCGCAACTAAGTCATCGGTAAGATAATCAAGATGTTGGATACTATCTCGAAAGGGAGACTGAGATATTTTCTCAAAAATTGGTTCATACTTCCATCCTTTTTTGCCAATCAGAATCAGATTATGGTCTAATTTATACCTGTCCTTGAGATAGTTAAAAGCACTGATAAGATTAATAATATTTTTTCGTGGTTCTAGGGTACTAACAAAGAGTAAATAGGGTTTAGTGATGGTTAGAGATGAGGGATAATTGGGGAGAGAAGAATAACGACTTGCGAGGGGAGTAACAAAAATTTTCTCTGGGGTTACATCTAAATATTCAATAATATCTCGTTTGGTACTTGCGGAGTTAGCAATAACTAAATCTGTCCATTTTAGACATTGTTTAATGCGTTGGGTGTAGGTTTTGACAATCCCCGTGACAAACTGAGGATATTTAATAAAAGTAACATCATGAATAGTCATAACTTGACGACTCTGACGACAAGGATACACCACATGATCCAATCCGTGGAGAATATCGGGAGAATCAAGAAAGTTTTCTAGATAGGGAATTAGAGGATTAGGAAATCGGGTTAAGATATTGCTAAGACTGACGGGAATTGGTAAACATTTAACCTCTGGATAGGATTGCAGTTTTTCTGGTATAGAAAGATTACCCCGCAGCCAGTTTTTTACCGATGGTTGAAAACAGAGGGACAGGGAAAAGTTTTCTTGGTTTTGTAATTTAGCTAATTCGGCAATCAGGTGATAAGCATATAATCCAATTCCACTAGGATTTTGTCTTATCGGTGTACCATCAACTAAAATTTTAAGCATTTGTGGTTAGATGAGATTGACGGGATAGATATTTTTAAAATTACAGATTCAATTGTCAATTTTGCTCGCTTAGGACAAGATTAAAATCGGCAATAAACTCCACCCTAATAGTTAATCTTACCCTATAACGTCCCTGAATAGCAGCCTTTTTTGGCTAGGTTACAGCCAATACTTAATTTATCGGGCAATTTTTTCGATTATTGTCCCCTCACCTACCCTACTACTATGATTGTCAACGGGTACTTATAAGCTAAGACCTATTTTAATCGCCTATCCTTAAATTAGCTGCATCTCCTTGACGAGAAACGCTGTAATTAGTTATAATTACGGAAGAATAGCTTCCCCGTACTTGTGGTGAGCGGAGATTTCTCAAAGGTTATCTCAGGGATGGCTTAGTCCCCTACAGAACAACCAACATCGGGTAATGCCGAAAAATCTTGATTAACTAATGTTTTCACTATGTTTAATCCCTTAGTATCTTTTAAATCCCTAGAAGGCCATGAAGGTGAGGTTAAATGTCTAACTTTTTCCCAAGATGGTAAATTTTTAGCTAGTGGAGATAACGAGTTAACTGTTATTGTTTGGGATTGGCAAAAAAATCAAAAATTTATTTTACAAGGACATGAAAAAGCCGGTTGGTGGGATCAGGGAGTTAACTCTGTTGCTTTTAGTCCCTGTCAAGGATATTTGGTTAGTGGAGGAGATGATCAAACCCTAAGAATTTGGTCACTGGAAACTAAAAAATTAATCTCTACCTTAACGGGACACCAAGATAAAGTTACAGCAGTAGCTGTTCATCCCGATAAGGAAATTATTGCTAGTGGTAGTGAAGATAAAACGGTGAAAATATGGTCAGTAAAAACCGGAGAAACTCTGTCCACATTACAAGGTCATAGCGATAAAGTCCTAACAGTTAAATTTAGTCAAAATGGTCAACTTTTAGCCAGTGGTGGCGGCGAAAATGACAAAACGGTAATTATTTGGAATCTGGGAGAAAAGAGCAGTATTACCTTAAAAGGTCATTCCGATTGGTTTGGAGGTATTTTATCGGTAGATTTCGGCAGTAATAACAAATTTTTAGCCAGTGGCAGCAAAGACAAAACTATTAAAATCTGGGATATTAAAAGAGGGACAGAGGTAAAAACTCTCAGCGAACATAGTGATCATATCAATTCAGTTAGTGTTAGTCCTAATAATCAACTATTAGCCAGTGGTAGTGATGATAAAAGCTTAAAATTATGGGATTTAAAAGCAGGAAAAGCCATTATTTCTATTCCCCATCCCCAGAAAATCTATTCGGTTTGTTTTAGTCCCGATGGTAATTATATCGCCACGGCCTGCCAAGACAAAATCGTGAGAGTTTATGCCACTTCCGAACTACAATCTTTAGCAAGTTGAGCAATCTTTGAGCGGGTGCATCTCATTTTTGTAAATCTACTAAGTTGGAATTTTTAAAGGGAAACTATCTGCCAAAATTGATCGTTACTTCCGATTTTATTCCTCAATCCAAGCTTTTGGGGGGTAGAACCCCCCAAACCCCTAGGGTTGATTCATAGTAGGGTTGATTCATAGTAGGGTTGATTCATAGTAGGGTTGATTCATAGTAGGGTTGATTCATGGTAGGGTTGATTCATGGTAGGGTTGATTCATGAATCAACCCTACCCAAACCCCGGAGCGCATGAGCTTTTCGGTGGGATGCTTACACGCGGCTGCTGATATATTTGTAATAATTTAAGAGTCACTGATAATTGCTGATTGTCGATATTTCTGCAAATGTGATAGTAAATCCGGTTATTAAAAACTGATTATTTATTCCCCTTTGCATGAGTGCCTCTTGCATGAGTGCCTCTCCTCGTAACTAGCCTGTACTCAACGGATTTAGTATAATTATCTACTAGAGATCGCTGCCGGTCTGTTCTTCTCGGAAGTAAAGCTGATATAATTGACAGCTAGGCTGGGCTAGATCGCCTTTTAACTGAATTAAACCCATACTTTCCAGTTTATAGGCAGTAATCGGTTCTAATCGCACTCCCTTATCGGAAGAATTAACCACTTCCCCCATCGCTGTCAATAATTCCGGCTGTTTTTGCAGATTATCCCAGTGATGACGCAGGTGTGCCGCATAAATTCCCCCCTGGGTAGCAGCATTAGGGAGAATATTTTTTTCCTCGCGCACCCGCGCTTCCAGGGCCAAACGGCTAAGATAGGGATGACCAGCGACTAGAGCAATTAAATCGCTAAGAAAACGCTGATTATCATCATTTTTAGGCAATCCGTAGCTAATAGCCAAGTTTTCCAGTTGTTCGAGGCTAAAACCGGGTAATTTAATCGCGCGGCCGACATTAAAGGGAGATTGATTAGCGTCCAATTGAATATAGATTTCCGTGGAATTAGCAATCGCTAACCGCAAATTCTGCCAGATTTCTAAATTATTAGCTTCTTCGTGCCAACAGCGCAAAAGCGGCAGAAAATCCCTAGCGATGTCGGGATACTCGAAAATTCTGTCTAAATTATCTAGGGCCAAAAAGAGCGGCCCGTTAATCTGTTCCAAAAGATAGGACTGAAAATAGGTTTGACAACTGATTAAACTGCCAAATAGTTCCTCATCCCAATATTCATCTAATTGGGGCTTTAAACCCAATTCTCGGCTGACATTTGCCGAAAACCAGCGACAAAATCGGTCTAAACTGGCAAACATCGCCTTTTCTGCCACTTGACAATTAATATAAACTGTGCTATGTCCCCAACTATCTGCCTGAGCGAGCAGGTGTTTAAGCAGAGAAGTTTTACCGGTCTTTTCGGGGGATTTAATGCGAATGAGTGACCCTGGGCGATTAATTTCTTGATAACAGTCGCTTTCGACGGGAGGGCGGCTAATATAACTATCTATAACCGATTTTTCTGCTAGTATCGGGGCGGGTTGATTTCTCCATTCAGGATATTTGATATCTTTGAACCATTCCCGGAGGATTTGGAACTTACCCGGCCCTTTACTACCTAATTCTAGTTCGGGACAGCCATTATCTTTATCTGCCGAGAAATAGCTATAGATTTTAGTCATTTGTTTTTTATAGGTTTCATGGCTGGCGGCCTCGGCCATTTCCCAAATTTCCTCATCCGGTTTGCGCCAATTTTCGTAGGCAAAACGAACTAAAAAAATCTCCTTTAATTTGCCTTGAACACCGTATTCTCTGGCTAGATGTTTGAGAAACTCGTCCCATCCCTGTGGTTTCATCCCGTTCTACTTTATTCTACTTATATTCCCTTTTTTTCCATGTTAACCCCTTTTTCCCTCTTGGCAATGGGACTGACATCCGAGCGGAAAAACCCTATGGTAAAAATAGGTCAATTACCTGATGGTGTCTAAGGGAGTAAAACCATGAAAATCTCGTTAACCTTGTTTGTTGTGGTCTCCTTGCTGTTAGGTTCTCTTCCTCACACTTTAGCGGTTAATAGTCAAGATAACCATTTTGACCGTTCCTCTTCGCCGCTAATTTTACAAAACCGTGACTGTAAGGGTGATAAGGACGATAATTGCAATTAGTCCTGATTATCTCGGTTAAGGTTGTTAATCTATATCCCCCACCGATAACAAAATCGTGGTCGGGATTTTTTTTATCCCATCGGCTGCAGATAGCTTTTACCAAGATAATTTCTAGATTCAAGACCAATTATCTCAAGAACTCGCCTGTAATTCCTCTAAACGTGCTAAAACTTCGGCGCTGTGAATGGCAGGATTTACCCCTAAATAAATCTCTTTTAAAATCCCATCGGGATCGATAAGATAGGTATGACGCAGGGAAACATAACCCATCCAAGAACCATAAGCTTTACTAACATCTCCGGTAGTATCTGCCAACAAGGGAAATTTTAACCCCTCCGAGTCACAAAATTCCGCATGAGAATCGACATCATCGGCACTTACCCCTAAAACTAGCGTATTTTTAGCCATATATTTCGGCAAATCCTGCTGAAAACGCCGCGCTTCTAGGGTACAGCCGGGGGTAAAATCCTTGGGATAAAAATACAAAACTACCCACTTACCCCGATAATCCGATAGGGAAATATTTCCTTCTCCCGTGTTAGTCGGTAGGCTAAAATCGGGTGCCGGTTGATTTAAAGGGGGTTGGGGGCCACCTAAAGCGTTAGCATCGGGAATAAGGGCAAAAAATGCCAGAATTACTGCAATTACAAAACTCAACAGTTGACGACGAGACATAATCAGTTATCAGTTATTTTAGTAAAAAATCGTAGGGTTAGGAGACAATCGGTGGCTCTCTTATTCTTTGTGTGATAAGTTTAACCTAATACGGGAGCGATCGATCTTTGTGTCCTTTGTGTCTCTGTGGTTCGTTCCATTCACTTGTTCCTGTCACACCGGGAAAATCAACTGTCACCACATCTCTAGGGGAAAACGTCACCAATTAACCCCCCTCCACATCAGAGAAAGTTTTGGCCGCATAGTTTAGGGAAAAATTGACAAGATCGATCTGATCCTCCTCAGTCCAGGTATCACTTTGATCGAGCGATGGTTGTTGTTGTCCGACAAGTTCATTGAGAATGATTGTGGCCAATCGTAAACGTTCTCCTGATGATAAGTGACAAACCACTTGATTATAAACTTCTTGGGCAGTAGTGGGCATAACAAAAAACTGATGACCGAATGCTTCTAGCTTAATATTCTTTACATAACTTGACAAGGAAAGGGCGAGGTAAAGAGGGAAAATAGATCGAGCTTGTCTTCATCTGCCTAACGATCATGTCTATTGTCACCCTTAACCCCCTTCAATCCCATCAAGATTTAGTCATCGATCCGGGTAAAATCACGGGATTACGGGGAAAAATCACCATCCCAGGCGATAAATCTATATCCCATCGTTCCCTGATGTTAGGAGCGATCGCCGAAGGAGAAACCGTTATTCATGGGTTATTATTGGGCGAAGATCCCCGCAGTACCGCTAGTTGTTTTCGTGCCATGGGTGTGGAAATTTCCCAACTCAACAGCGAGAAAGTGATCGTCAAAGGTAGGGGTTTAGGCAATCTTCAGGAACCCTTAGAAATCCTCGACGCGGGCAATTCCGGCACGACGATCCGCTTAATGTTAGGATTATTGGCCGGTCATCGGGACCGTTTTTTTGTCGTCACCGGTGATGCTTCCCTGCGATCGCGTCCCATGTCCAGGGTGGTGAAACCCCTCAAAGAAATGGGGGCGCAAATTTGGGGCAGAAAAGCCAATTCTTTGGCTCCTTTAGCCGTTTCTGGGGAATCTCTGCAACCGATCCACTACTATTCTCCCGTTGCTTCTGCACAGGTGAAATCCTGTCTTCTCCTCGCAGGACTGTTAACGGAGGGGAAAACCACAATCACGGAACCCGCTTTATCTCGCGATCACAGTGAACGGATGCTGCGCGCTTTTGGGGCAAATATTGAGGTGGATGGGGAGACTAATAGCGTCACAGTGACGGGTTATCCCACTTTAACCGGACAAACGGTGATTGTACCGGGAGATATCAGTTCGGCAGCTTTTTGGTTGGTAGCGGGGGCAATCGTGCCTAATTCCGAGTTATTAATCGAAAATGTGGGAATAAACCCGACTAGAACTGGAATTTTACAGGTTTTACAGGCAATGGGGGCAGATATCACCCTCGAAAATCAACGGGTGGTGACGGGGGAACCGGTGGCGGATCTGCGGGTGAAATCCAGTCAACTACAGGCAACCACGATCGCCGGTGAGATTATACCCCGTCTGATCGATGAAATTCCGATTTTGGCAGTAGCGGCGGTTTTTGCCCAAGGAACGACAATTATCAAGGATGCTGAGGAATTACGGGTGAAGGAAAGCGATCGCCTGACGGTGATGGCCACCCAACTCGATCGCCTAGGGGCAAAAGTAAGGGAATTACCCGATGGTTTAGAGATTACCGGCGGTACAGGCCTAGTCGGCACGGAAGTGGACAGTTTTACCGATCATCGCATTGCCATGAGTCTAGCGATCGCTGCCCTCAATTCCCGTCAACCCACCACTATCCATCGCGCTGAAGCGGCTGGCATTTCCTACCCCGATTTTGTTATCACCTTACAGCAAATTTGTCAAGAGTAGAAATATTAAGTTTTTCTGCGAGTGGGCGAGGAGTCACTGGTACAATTGCAGGATAAATCACAGAGTAGTAGGCCGCCTGTGTGATAATCAAGTTCATCGATCGAAATAGCGGAAAATAGAAGCGTCCCTCATTCAAATTTCCCTGAAAAATATCTCCCTATCTACTCCACTCCCGTCTTCTATTCCCCACCGATAATGGAAATCATCGCCCAATTAGAGAAAGTTTCCTATATTTATCCCGAATCCTCCAATCTAGTGCTTAAAAATATCTCTTTAGCAATTCATCGAGGAGAATTTTTAGGTATTATCGGGCCCACAGGTGCGGGAAAAACTACTCTCTGTTTAACTCTTAACGGTATTGTCCCCCAATTCTACGGAGGGCGTTTTTTTGGTTATGCAACAGTAGCCGGTTTAGATACTTTAACCCATCCCGTTAGCACCTTGGCCCGCTATGTGGGGGCAGTATTTGAAGATCCCGAAACGCAACTTTTAGCCACTTCGATAGAAAATGAAATCGCTTTTACCCTAGAAAATTTACGGCTACCGCGAGAGGAAATTAAATCGCGTATTCCCAAAGTTTTAGCGGCAGTCCGGTTAGAGGGAATGGAAAAAAAATCGCCAGGGGAATTATCAGGAGGACAAAAACAACGATTAGCGATCGCCGCTGCCCTCGCAGTTCAGCCCGCTTTGTTAATTCTCGATGAACCTACCTCCCAACTGGATCCGGTGGGATCCCAGGAAGTTTTCGCCACCATTAAGGAATTAAATCGCCATCTCGGTGTCACTATTGTGATGGTCTCCCACGCGGCCGAGGAAATGGCCGAATATGCCGATCGCCTGGTACTATTAAGGGAGGGTGCGATCGAAGCCATGGGAACCCCAGCAGAGATCTACTCCCAAGTACAACTTTTACAGGAAAATGCTCTGCGTCCCCCGCAAGTGGCCACTACTTTTGCCTTGATCGAGCAGAAAATCGGGGCGATTGAGTCCATTCCTGTCACCCTAGACCGCGGTTTTGCCCGTTTAAACGAGCTTAAATCCTTTTACCATCAAATAACACCAAACCCTCCCTTATCGTCGGTTTCTGACCCCTTAAACCCCCTACTGAGGGTAAAAAATCTCTGCCATACCTATCCCGATGGTACTACCGCCTTGCGGGATGTGTCCCTCGATATTGCCGAAGGGGAATATCTGCTGATTATCGGTCAAAATGGCGCAGGAAAAAGCACTTTAGTCAAGCATTTTCTCAATCTTCTCTCGGCAACCACTGGTCAAGTTATGATTGACGGACGTTCGATCACTAGCTTTTCTGTTAGTGATTTAGCTCGTTCCATCGGTTATGTAGCCCAAAATCCCGATAATCAGATTTTTAACACCACTGTGGAGAAAGAAGTATCATTTGCCCTGACTAATCTCGGTTATTCTCCAGAAATCGTCACCCAACGCACGGAAGCAAGTCTAGAAGCCATGGGATTGCTAGAATATCGCTCCTATCATCCTCTCTCCTTACCGAAAGGCGATCGAGCGCGGGTAGTGATTGCGGCAATTTTAGCCATGGAACCGCGTATAGTGGTCTTTGATGAACCCACCACGGGCCAAGATTATCAAGGAGCTAAGGCAATTTTAGAGGTGAGCCGTCAATTACACCAGATGGGCAAAACGGTTATTGTGATTACCCATCACCTCTATTTAATGCCAGAATACGCCGAAAGAGTAATTATCATGGGTCAAGGAACTATCCTTTTAGATGCCCCAATCCGGCAAGCTTATCATCAAACCGATCTCTTAGCCAAAACTTATCTAACTCCACCCCAAGCAGTTTTATTAGCACAAAAATTAGGACAACTTTCCGGTTATCCTAATTCTCTTTTAACTCCCCAGGAAATTGCCGATTGTTTTCAGAGGATTTAGCCTTGAGGCTATTTAGGGTTTGCGGCAAAAAGTTATTCGTGGGGACAGGGTGTGGGGTGTGGGGTGTGGGGTGTAGGGTTTTACCGATTTTCACCTGGTCAATTACCTAATTTTCAGGGAAAAAGTCCCTGAATTTTCCCCCCGATCACTCCCATCTCTGGTACTTTTTGATTGATAAAAAGTCTAAAAGTCTTACCCAGCAAGGTTTTTAGATTTATTCAGCAACCCCTATTTAACTGTTTCTAAAATCAACTTCGATCGCTTAACATTATCAGGTACAGGAATCGGATAATCGCCATTAAAACAGGCAGTACAGAAGGTTTTCGGATCTTCTTTCGTTGCTGTTAACATCCCATCGTGACTGAGATAAGCTAAACTATCCACCCCGATTTGTGCCTGAATTTGCGCCACCGATTTAGTTGCCGCAATTAATTGCTCTTGATTGTCCGTATCAATGCCATAAAAACAGGGATGAGTCACCGGAGGTGAAGATATTCTCATGTGAACTTCTCTTGCTCCCGCATCGCGTAAAGCTTTAACTAATTTCCGGCTAGTGGTTCCCCGCACGATCGAATCATCAACAATAATAACTCTTTTTCCCTGTAAAACATCCTTTAAAGGATTCAATTTCATCTTAATTCCCGACTCTCTCATGTGTTGGGTTGGTTGAATAAAAGTCCGTCCCACATAACGATTTTTAATCAATCCTTCCGCGTAGGGAATATCAGAAATGCGCGAAAATCCGATCGCAGCCGGAATACCCGAATCGGGAACTCCCATCACCATATCTGCTTCTACCGGCGACTCTTTGGCTAATTGTTCCCCCAAACGTACCCGATAAGTATATAAAGATTCCTCGTGAACAATGCTATCGGGACGAGCAAAATAAATCATCTCGAAAACGCATAATTTTTTCTCCGGTTTAATGGCCCAATCCACCGAAGATAAGCCATCTTCACTAATCCAAACTAATTCCCCCGGCTGCACATCCCGCAGATAATCGGCCCCGATAATATCTAATCCGCAGGTTTCCGAAGCTAAAACATAACGAGGGGGATTGCCTTCTTCTTGCAAAACCCCAATTACTAAGGGTCTGACACCATTGGGATCCCGCGCCCCGATAATTCCCGTCGGTGTGCCGATAACAAGGCTGTAAGCCCCGCTACAATAGCTAAAGGCATCGATCGCCGCTTCTATCCAATCCTTGCCACTATCCACCTCCTGGCCGATAGCGACGGCGATCATTTCCGAGTCGGTGGTGGTGACGAAATCACAACCGCGCTTTTCTAATACATTTCTTAACTCAAAAGTATTGACTAAATTGCCATTATGTGCTAGGGAAAGTTTACCCAAACGGGTTTCGATCACGGCAGGTTGGGCATTGGCGCGACGGCTAGAACCGGTGGTAGAGTAACGAGTATGACCGACGGCGTGAGTACCGGGCAAGGTTTTAAGGACAGTTTCGCTAAAAACTTGGGAAACTAAGCCCATTTCTTTGTAACAATGCACCGTTTCCCCGTCGTAGGTGGCAATACCTGCCGATTCCTGTCCTCGGTGTTGCAGGGCATAGAGTCCGAAGTAGGTCAGTTTTGCTACTTCTTCCTCGGGGGCATAGAGTCCAAAAACTCCACAGGCTTCTTCAGGCTTATCGACACTGGCAAAAGATACAGATGAGTCGGGATGGCTAGACATGGGAGGGTTGGGGCTGCAGAATACTTTGGTAACAAAATCTTAACCGATCTTAATCTTCTTTTAACGATTTATTTATCAGCTATCAGCCTTTATTTACCGATATAATCGGCCATCTTATCTAGCTGACGGCCTCAAGATTACAGCCTTCTTTCGATCGCTTTTGACCAAACTTGCTGTATAGTTTCTAGACTAACATCGATCGCTGGTTGTTTATCCCGGTCAAAAATCCGAAGATTATCGCTTTTTTCGCTAACTTTGCCGGTTATTTGCCAATAGTCTCCTAATTGTGTCTTTAGGTATTCTTCCCAATCTTGCCGATTTTCGGAGGAAACGGAGACGATAATGCAACTAGCTAACTCCCCGAATAACACCGCATCAAAACGGCCTTGATGCTGCCAAGAAAGGTCAATTTCCGCCCCTAACTGCCCACTAATACAGCATTCTGCCAGAGCAGTGGCTAAACCTCCCTCGGCGCAATCGTGGGCAGATTTCACCCAACCGGCGCGAATTCCCCAACGACAGGCCGCTTGTACCTTTCTTTCTAACTCAAAATCAATTACCGGCGGTTTTCCCGTCACCAAACCGTGAATAACGGCTAAATATTCCGATGCGCCGATAGTTGGCAAGGAGAAACCCAAAAGATAGATTAAATCCCCCGCTTTTTGCCAACCTTGGCCGCAAATTTGCCCGATATCCGGCACTAATCCCACCATCCCAATCACGGGAGTCGGATAAATAGACTGGGGGCTGCCAGCTGCGTCAACGGTTTCGTTGTACAAAGAGACATTACCCCCAGTTACTGGTGTATTCATTTCCCGACAAGCTTCGGCAATACCCTGACAAGCAGTGGCTAATTGCCAATAACCGATTGAATTCTCTGGACTTCCGAAATTGAGATTATCCGTGACAGCAATGGGGTCAGCCCCAACACAGCTAAGGTTTCTAGCCGCTTCCGCCACGGCCAACTTAGCTCCGTTATAGGGATCAAGATAAACGTATCGCGGATTACAATCTGTAGTCGCCGCTACACCTCGCCGAGAATTTGCGGGATTAGCACCCAGAGGACGCACGCGAATCACGGCCGCATCGGCTCCCCCGGGGAGAATAACAGTGTTATTCTGGACTTGATGATCATATTGACGATAAACCCAGCGTTTTGAGGCAATCGAGGGACTATCCAGCAGTTTTAATAAAATCTCGTTATGGGATTCGGGAATAGGAATAGTAGCATCTTCCCATAATTGAGCTTTTTGGGCGTATTCTGGCGGTTCTGCCAGTAATTCCCGATGATAAATCGGAGTATTATCCGCTAGGGCCGTGGCAGGAATTTCGGCGGCAATTTCCCCTTTAAATAATATACGGACGATCGGTTCTGCAATTACCTGGCCAGCGACCACAGCCTGAAGTCCCCAACGATGGAAAATCTCGATTAATTCGCCTTCTCGTCCCGATGCTGCCACAAATAACATTCTTTCTTGGGATTCCGACAGCAGATATTCGTAGGGGACCATCCCAGTTTCCCGGACGGGGATTTTATCGAGATCTAATTCAATTCCCACCCCTCCCTTGGCTGCCATCTCGGAGGTAGAACAGGTGATCCCGGCGGCCCCCATATCCTGGGCCGCCACCACCGCGCCGGTCTTAAATGCCTCTAAACAAGCTTCTATCAGGGATTTTTCCAGAAAAGGGTCGCCCACCTGCACTGCGGGCCGGTCATCCATAGATTTATCGGTTAATTCGGCACTGGCAAAACTCGCCCCTCCCATACCGTCGCGGCCGGTGGTAGAACCAACGTATAAAACCGGATTTCCCAGGCCTTTTGCCCCAGATTTAACGATTTCCTCGGTTTCCATTAGCCCTAAAGCCATGGCATTAACGAGGGGATTGCCATTGTAGGCATTATCGAAGTATATCTCACCGCCCACCGTGGGAACGCCGACACTATTGCCATAATGACTTATTCCTTCCACGACTCCGGCAAAAATGCGACGATTGCGGGCATCTTGCAAGTTACCAAAACGGAGGGAGTTGAGGATAGCAATGGGCCGGGCCCCCATGGTAAAAATATCGCGCAGGATGCCTCCGACTCCGGTAGCGGCACCTTGGAACGGTTCCACCGCAGAAGGATGATTATGGGACTCGATTTTAAAGGCTAATCGCAATCCATCGCCTAAATCCACTACTCCGGCATTTTCCCCCGGTCCGACGAGAATTTTTTCGCCGGTGGTGGGGAATTGTTTGAGCAGCGGCCGGGAGTTTTTATAACAGCAGTGTTCCGACCACATCACGCCAAACATTCCTAATTCGGCTTTGTTGGGGTGTCTTCCCAGTCTTTTGACTATTTCTTCGTATTCTTCGGGTTTGATGCCTTCTGAGGCAATTTCTGCGGCAGTGAAGGGGGTAGTCATGGGACAATGCGATCGAGGGACAAGATTTATTGTATAACGTCTGATGAGATCGAGTTACACTGCTTAGTAAAGGACAAAAAAGTTAAAAGGGTTGCGCTAGTAAAGTTAAGCTAAAGACATAAGTAGGTAGGCGTTAAAAGTTGTCAGATACCCCCCTTATCAAGGGGGGATCGAACCTAAAATTCATTTTTAACTTAATTATAACCAGCTACTTAAGCAAGTCAGAGAGTATTGGGATAAGTGGCAGCAGCAAGGATTATTTTTCTTTCAACTGCCCAAATATTCCTCTGAAATGAATCTTATTGAAATTGAATGGCATCAATTAAAAACTCATGAACTGGCAGGTCAAATTTTTCCCGATGAGTACGATTTAGCGCTCACTGTTAAACAAGGGATCGAAGCTCGCGCTCAAAAAGGAGGATACGAAACTCACTGTTTTAAGTTTAATTCTGCCTAGCTACTTAAGTCTTCAAAAATGTTTCCCGAACTAATAGTATATTCTGTCATAATCATTTATCTCCTTTTTGGTATTTATTGTTGCTCTTTTGCGATCTCCTGTGCTTTTTTCAGTCGTTCTTTTTCTCCTACAGGTGATTGCATCATTCAACCTTTATTTGATCTCAGAGAATAAAGCATCTAAATCTTGACGACCATTAACAATTCTTAAATTTTCTACCGTTTCATTAATTACTCGATAGAAAATAATATATCCATCTAAAGGTAAACCTCTCAAGGATGGTTTAATATGACTATAGCTGCGTCCTAACTTGGGAAATTGTACTAATTGTTGACACTTTTTGTAAAATTTTCTGAATAGTTTTTCACCTGCTTCAATATTTACTACTAAAAAATAATCGGCAATCTTGTTTAAATCTTGACTGGCTGAAGGCGCAATAATATAACGAGTCATAATTATTTTTGTTGCGCTTTTTTAAATTTTTCGAGTATATCATTTATGACTTTTTCTCCATCTAATCCCTCTCCATTATCTAATTCTGCTATGGCAACGTCAATTTTTTGACGAGTTTCTTCTACCCATTGTAAGTAATCTTCATCGAGGATTTCTAGCAAGTAAAAAGCGGTATCTATGACTTGTTCTGAATTATTAAATCTGCCACTTTTTAACTGTTTTTGGATAAATTGTTCTTGATTGGGTTTTAGTTGAATATTCATGATGACTTTTGTAAGGTTAAGGGTTAAGTCGAGTGTCCTGTTTTATTTTACTACAAGGATTAGCTAAAATAGGTTAGTTGAGGTGCGTTACATTAACATTAACGCATCTTATGAGATCGGCGATTGCGCTTAGATTAGGATTGATTTCGATACATGACCTGGATACTTAAACTAGAGTTTGCTAAGGCTTGGGGAGTTACTAAGATTTCTATCTTCTGACCTAATGCTACTAGAAAGTCAAACATCTGCTCAAGAGAAAATTTTTGCAATCTGCCATTTTTTAAGTTAGAAATTTTAGCCTCGTCAATCCCCAAAATTTGACTGACCTCCTGCTCGCTTAATTCTTGTTCAGTAATCAGATCGTAAATCACTGAAGCCAGCTTGACTTTAGCGAGTTTTTCTTCTGCATTAGCAAAGCCTAAGTCTTCAAAAATGTTTCCCGAACTAATAGTATATTCTGTCATAATCATTTATCTCCTTTTTGTTATTTATTATTGCTCTTTTGCGATTTCCTGTGCTTTTTTTAGGCGTTCTTTGATTAGATTAACATTTTGTTTTGGTGTTTTAATCCCCGATTTTGATTTTTTCTGAAAGGCATGGAGAATAAAAATAGCATTGCTTAGTTTGATGGCATAAACTGTTCTATAGGTATCGGTTTGATAATCGCTGACTATTTCAAAAACACCATTAAAGCCCTTTAAGGCTTTGATGTTAGGATGATTCTGATTGTTCTGAACACGATAAAGAATATAGCCAACTTCATCAATAACCTCTTCAGGAAATTCTAATAGCTCCTTTTTTGATGCTCCAATCCAGATAACAGTTTTCAGTTGTTTATCTACCATTTTTTTGAAAAAATGTGAAAAATACAAATAAGGAAATGAGCTTTGGGAGCATTCTTGTTAAAGATTAGGTCAGAGTAAGACAAGCAATTTTCTCCTTTTTTCCAGCCGATGTGATCGCCGAACTTTTTCCACACTTCACTATTATATTCTCTCGTGTCACGGAGACTCTCATAGATTTCTTTCTGGACGCTGAAGCCAAATTTGCCGTTACTGTAGTGCGGACAACATGAAGTGCTAAAGCGCAACTACGAACCTTAACTCAAACTACAAATTATCCTAAATCCCTTGAGTAACCCACAGAAAACCGGTTTCTCCGAGAAACCCGTTTTCTACTCATGCTACCTCAATTTTCTCAAAAAAAAATCGACCCGCCTAAGGGCGGGAAAAAGAGAAAAAGAGAAAAAGAGAAAAAGGGTAAAAAGGGTAAAAAGGGTAAAAAGGGTAAAAAGGGTAAAAAGGGTAAAAAGGGTAAAAAGGGGAAAAAGGGGAAAAAGGGGAAAAGGGTTACAGAGTCCTCCCAGCACCGCACACCACCCGAAAACCGACGTTGAAGGAGAGGCGGCGGTAGTTGTAGTTGCGGAAAGCGGAACGGCAGAGATTTGGAATATTGTACCAAGAACCGCCCCGCGGTATGCGATAATCATAATCATTATCATTATTATTTGTTATCCAAGCACTGCCATCCGTCGGCGCTCCGATATAGTTATCGTGCCAATCGTCTTCGCACCACTCCCAAACATTGCCACTCATGTCATAGAGTCCCCAAGCATTGGGCTTTTTCTGGCCCACAGGATGAGTTGTCCCCTGAGAATTTCCGTAATACCAAGCGTAATCTCCTAACTGATTAGCATCATCACCGAAATAAAAGCGAGTAGTAGTCCCCGCACGACAAGCATATTCCCATTCCGCTTCTGTGGGGAGACGATAGGTTTTCCCTGTTATCTGACTCAATTTCCGACAAAAGGCTTGAGCGTCATTCCAACTAATCTTTTCTACCGGATTTTGGGGATTATTTTGAAACCGAGAGGGATTGGTTCCCATTACCGCTTCATATTGTGCCTGAGTCACCGGATATTTCCCAATCGCAAAACCGTTGACTTGAACTTGGTGTGGAGGCTTTTCATTATCGCGAGCATCGGGATCACTGTCAGGAGATCCCATGAGAAATTGACCTGCTGGTAAGCTCACCATCTTCAGTGTTATCCCATTGGGTAGGTTTTCGGTAGAGGTGGTAAAATTCCCGACTCTCTCGATTACATGGTTGTTGATGCGTTGAATGGCGGTTTCCAGTTCGATTTCCTCGTCGGGGATTTCCACTTCCGTCCATTGCCATCCTTCCTGCTCGGCTCGCTCTAATGCGATCGCTAAACGGCCGCGCTTTTCTTCGCTGGTGACGAGGAAATTGAGCAAACTAGCCGATAGATTCTCGTTTTTGCGGAAAGATACGGCCGATTCGGAACTGAGAATGTTTTGGACGAGGGATTCCACTTCGCTGACACTGCGGGAAAGTTCCCCGTCAATGGTCACTACTCGATCGATTAAGCCTTGAAACTGCCCGATAATTGGTTTTAGGTATTGTTCTAGATTAATGGCTACTTTGGCCATTTCGATCGCTTCTTGTTCCAGACTATCTAACTCCAGCTGCAACTGATACACTTGTTTGTACCCGTTCAACTCGCCGATCATTTTCGAGAAAACCTGTTTTTGTGTATCCTGATCTTCAGCTAATTTCTGGATACTTTCGCTGATTAAGTCGATTTTCTTGAGCATAAGCAAGCTGGCGCAACCAAAGAGAATCACGGTGCGGAAAATCTGCTGTTTCTGTAGTCTCAGGGTATCTCGCAGTTCAGCCGAGCCGATGCTATTCTCCAAAGATTGGCGTTTTCGCTCTTTTTCTGCCAATTTATGGCATTTAACCGCCACTGCCTCCTTGATTTCCTCGGTCAGTGACAGGAAAAACCGCCGGTATTCATCCTTATGGTCGGTGAGAAATCCGATTAACTGGTTATAGTCCTTGACTAATCTTTCTAATTCTTGAAAAGTTTCCTCGAAATTGAGGGGTTCTTCTTTTTTCCTCAATCCTAACAATGTATTGCGGACCCGTTTTCCAGTTTTAATCAGTTGCTGTCTTTCTTGAATCTGATCCTGCAAAACCAATAAATCGGGGCGATTTAGTTGGGGAAGTTGATAGGTTTTCCGATAAAGCTTGATTTTCGCCGTTTCTTTTGCCATCGCCTTGGTCGCTGAGGGTGAGTTTTTTCTATTTTAGCCTGATTTTTGATCAGCTAAGACGCATTTTAACCGCCTATCCTTAAACCCCCCCGATGTTGGTAGGGTTGATTAATAGTAGGGTTGATTAATAGTAGGGTTGATTCATGAATCAACCCTACCCCAATGTCGGAGGGGGGTTGCCTCTTACCTCGTCTCAACAAGCAATTTAAATTAAGAACAGCATAATGTCTTTGCCGGATAGTTGTTTCAGCTTAGGCATATTCTGGCTGTAACTCAAATATAATCTGTAGAGAAGGTTTGGCAACTAGACCGAACTCCCTGGGGTCTTCTCCCTCTAAATGCAGTAAAATGGCTTCTTGGAGATTATTAACCACCTCATCTAAGGTATTTCCCTAGGTGACAATCGAAATTTCCACGCATTCACCTACATATCCTTGTTGTTCACCAGAACGAATAATTGCGGTCACTTTTGGACTTAATTTTGTCATAATTGCTCATGTTTATTTTTTGCTTATTTAGATTTATGGCAATCGAGCAAGGGACGGGTCATTGACCCATTCTAACTGACTTTTCCCTAAGCTGTGGAATTCATCTAGTTTTCTAGAAATCTCGGCCAGAGGCGAAAAAATCAGCGACAATGATATAAATGGAGTTATCAACACAAGTAAAGCGATTATGACTGTAGCCACGACGAACGCCCGAGATATTTTCCGCTCCGCCTACGAAAACCGTTACACTTGGGATGAAGGATTCCCCGGTTACACTGCTGATATTATCCTCACCCAAGGGGAGGAAGTCCATACGGGCAAAATTCAAGTTAATGCCGATTATAGTGTGGAAGTAACGGGCATTGATGACGAGAAAGTGCAAGAAAGTATCTATAATCAAATGCGCGACATCGTTACTCACCGCAAAAGAGGCAATTTTGATGCCTCCCACGGCAAAAACCAGTTTAATTTCGGGCAAGATGATCCCACCGGTGCGGTAGAAATTCTTGTCACCGGCGATGCGATGGGGTCTAATTATAAAGTCCGCGGCCAGGAAATCTGTCAAGTCAGTCGAGTCATGGGACCGATGGCTTTTACTATTAATACCGAGGAAAGTCTCGATACGGGAGAAGGTTATATTTCTATTCGCTATAATGCCATTTTCCGCAATGCTAAAACCGATGAATTAAAGGGAAAACGTGACTTTAAGGAAACCTACGAAAAAATCGGTAATTATTATTTACCCTCCTGTCAAGTGATTAACGCAATCGATGCCGGGGGCGAAAAATCCACCACAGAATTTACTTTTATCAATCTGCAGCTTTTAGAATCTTAAGGGTTATCCCCGCCCAAAAAGCGTTAGGATCGAAGTAACTAAGTAGGTGGGTATTAAAAATTGTCGGATCCCCCCGCCTATCGGCACCCCCCTTATCAAGGGGGGCAGGGGGGATCAAACCCCCCTTATCAAGGGTAGATCCCCCCGCCTATCGGCACCCCCCTTATCAAGGGGGGCAGGGGGGATCAAACCCCCCTTATCAAGGG
>NZ_JADBTB010000157.1:0-9120 GCF_020246405.1 Microcystis sp. M083S1 | reverse complement strand
GAAATGGGGCGAAAGTCTGTGGACTCTGTGTAAGACAGTACATGGTTTTTTAACTGTGGTATGCGACGGTGGTGGAAGCAGAAACTTAAATCGTGAGGTTTAGGAATCGCCGCACTTTTAGGGCGGCGAGGATGTCAAGATTGATATTGTTAGGGGTTGGGGGATAGGTGTTAGGCAATAGGCAATAGGCAAAAGTCCTAACTCCAGTAATCCCGTCCCCTTTTTTTATTTTTTAGCTTTATATATGGGTCGTGTTTGGCATTTTATTAAAAGTGTGATGGGAATTATCTTTCGTCATCCTGTAACTGGGGTGACAATGATTCCGCTGCTTGCTGATGGTACAATTGTTTTAATCCGACGCAGAGACACCGGCAAATGGGCCCTACCGGGAGGGATGGTCGATTGGGGGGAAGATATTTTTAATACTGCCCAAAGGGAATTAAAAGAGGAAACAGGATTAAATTTAGTCAGTTTAGGGCGTTTAGTCGGGGTTTATTCCTCTTTTGAGCGTGATCCGCGTATTCACTCCATTTCATTGTTAATTGAAGTGACAGCGGCGGGGAATTTTCAGATCAAAGATACATTAGAAGTTAGCGAGGTGAGAGCTTTTAGCGTCGAAACTTTACCTCTAGGCAATCTCAGCCACGACAATGATCGCCAACTAGAAGATTATCTCAGGGGTGCCACTGTAGTGGCTTGATGTCGAGGGAAAGATAATGGAATTAGAAAGTTTGGTTAAAGGCAAGTGAGATAACATTTAGGGGAAATCAACACAATGACATTTGATGTGGTAAAAGTAAATGCCAAAGGTCAGGAAGTCGAACGAGAAAAGGCTGAAGCCTCATATTTCACCCAAGATTTGGGCAACGACATCACCCTAGAAATGATTGCCATACTGGGGGGAACTTTCACGATGGGTTCACCAGCAAATGAGAAAGATAGTTTTGATGATGAACGTCCTCAACATCAAGTAACTGTCCCCCCCTTTTTCATGGGTAAATATCCCGTCACCCAGGCCCAGTGGAGAGCAGTTGCCTCTCGCACCGATTTAAAAGTAGAAAAAGACCTTGATCCTGATCCTTCCTACTTTAAAGATCCCCCCAAACCCCCCTTTTTAAGGGGGGCTTCCGATTCCCCCCCTTTTGAAGGGGGGGCTAGGGGGGGATCGCCCACGCGCTGGGATAGACCCGTGGAACAAGTCAACTGGTACGATGCGATCGAATTCTGTGCGAGATTATCGAAACTAACGGTTCGGGAATACCGACTACCGAGTGAAGCGGAATGGGAATACGCTTGTAGAGCGGGGACAACAACCGCCTTTCACTTTGGGGAAACCATTACGGGGGAATTGGCTAACTACAATGCCAGCAAAACCTACGCTGATGAACCCAAAGGAGAATATCGAGAAGAAACGACTCCTGTGGGACAATTTTCCCCCAATGCCTTCGGACTGTACGATATGCACGGCAATGTCTGGGAATGGTGCGCCGATACCTGGCACGATAACTATGACGGTGCGCCGAGGGATGGCAGTGTCTGGACAGAAAATGGGTATGATAATCATTCTTCTCTGCGGGGCGGTTCTTGGTACATCGATCCATTTAACTGCCGTTCCGCTTCCCGCTACGACGACTACCGCCGCGACTACAGCGGCGACTACGGTTTTCGGGTGGTGTGCGGTGCTGGGAGGACTTTGTAACCCTTTTTCTCTTTTTTCCCTTTTTACCCTTATTCCCTATTTTTTCTCTTTTCCTTTCTTTCCCGCTCTTAGGCGGGTCGATTTTTTTGAGAAAATGGCGTTAATGTTAAATTTTATACTAAATCCAGTTATTAAAAACTGATTATTTATTCCCCCTTTTGTCTTTTGCATAAGTAGAAAACGGGTTTCTCCGAGAAACCCGTTTTCTGTGGGTTACTCAACGGATTTAAAAATTAGGTAAAACCCCACACCCTGCCCCCACAAGAAACTTTTTGCCGCAAACCCTAAATATTGGCTTTCTCTCTTTAACGGCTGATTCCGCGAAGTTGCTCCAGAAGTTGATCAAGAATGTCTTCCATCTCTTCCGGGCTTCTGCCCATCCTGACCGGTCCGCGCAGAAACTCTTTAACCGTTATCTTTTTATCGCGGAAGTCACGGACAAAATTATAGATTTTTTCGGTGGATTGAACTTGTAATTTCATCTCCTCTAGCATTTGCTCAATCGGGTCGATGCCATCCTTCTCACAAGCGCGGCTGGCCCTCACCATCTCGCCTTCCGGGGTATTTCGCACCGAGCGCAGTTCTCTTTTCAGGTTCTCGTATTGCTTTTTAAGTAGTTCGTTATTGGTTTCAACCCTCTCGCACTGTCGTTTGAGGTCGCTTTCCGATGAGCCTTCAACCGCGAAAGAGTCCCCCATTTGATGCTGTCGTTCGATTTCCAGCAGTCTGGCAATATCTCCCTCTTTATAGGCACGGTTGACCTCCTTCATGATCTCATTGTGACGCATCCGAGTTTCGGGATCCGTAACCTTGTCGGGGTGAAAAATCTCAGCCATTCTCAGGAAAGTGCGGCGTATTTGTCTAGATTCGGGAGATTTAGGCGAGCTTTCAGGTGATAGCTCTGTTCCATCATCGTGACGGCCGTAGGAGTCTCCCCCAGAGAAGAAATCCTGCGCGGATTGCTCCGATGATCCTTCCGACTCTTCGTCTCCGAAAAGTTCGTCTAGTTCTTCATCTCCATCCTCAAATTTTGGGCTAATCACCCCCGTTAACTGAAGTGTCTCGTAAATTCCGAGAATCCTTTTTTTTGTCTGCTGCCCCAATTTTCTAGCAGTGAGGATTTCGTCAAAAAGGGCGTGTATTTCGCGGTCGAGGTCGGTAAGTTTTTGATAGAGGGGTTGCCCTCTCTGGAAAATCTCCGTCGCCAGGGAACGCATCTGGTCGAGGAATTTCTTCAGTTCGTTGCGTTTTCTGCCAATCTGCTTGAGGAGCCACTGATGCTCCTCCTCTAAAGCTTGGAGACGAAAATGTAGGGAAGACAGAGCCAAGGAAGGAGAGGTAGGCGAATCAGAGGAGTTCGGTGATTTCGGCTTTTTAGATCTGGTCATTACTTTGGGGTGAAAGCATATTGTCCATTCTACCAAGCCGGAAGGAACCGCATTCCTAAAACTCACCCTTGGCTCGTTTTGTTGTTTCTCCCCACCTCCCTGCTCCCCATCACCCCTCTCCCCTCTCCCCAATTCATAATTCATAATTCATAATTCATAATTCCCCACTCCCCTGCGCCGGCGCTCCTACGGAAACCTTTTTAAGTGGCTAGAAGCTAGATATATCAATGGTCTTAATTAATTCTTATCAATCGAATTAAATTTTTGTAAATAAAATTCTCGCTCGGATTAATTATTTTTTCCAAATTCCGCTAGACTTATTTAGTAAGTTCAATCAAGATTCAATATTCCATAGCTAAATTTCTATAGCACGGGCTAGAAGGGAAGTTTAGCGAGGGATTCCTTTACCCATAATTCAGCACACATATTTGCTTTAGCAAGCAGGTAGGAGATTCTATGTCAAATTTTTCGAGACGGAAATTTTTAACCACGGCGGCGGTTTCAGCCGCAGGGGCTGTTGTCCTCAAAGGTTGTTTGGGTAATCCCCCCGACAGTACGGGTGGAACCACCACCACCGCGCCCGCTTCCCCGGCAGCCTCTCCCGTCGCCATCGCCCCGGAACAAGCTCCTGAAACCACCAAAATTAAATTAGGTTATATTCCTATCGTTGAGGCCGCACCCTTAATTATTGCCAAGGAAAAAGGCTTTTTTGCTAAATACGGGATGGCCGATGTGGAAGTCTCCAAACAAGCAAACTGGGGATCTGCTAGAGATAACGTGGAAATTGGGGCAGATGCGGGCGGAATTGACGGGGGACAGTGGCAAATGCCCATGCCTTACCTAATTTCCGAGGGACTAATCACCAAAAATAACGTTAAAGTCCCCATGTATGTGTTGGCGCAGTTAAACACCCAGGGTAACGGAATTGCGATCGCAGGTAAACACGAGGGCAAAAATATCGGTTTAGACCTAAAACCCGCCAAAGATTACATCCTCGGCATGAAAACGACGGGAACTCCCTTCAAAGCCGCCTATACTTTCCCGAAAGCTAATCAGGACTTCTGGATTCGTTACTGGTTAGCCGCCGGTGGTATTAACCCCGATACGGATATTAACCTAATTGCCGTACCCGCAGCCCAAACCGTGGCCAACATGAAAACCGGAACCATGGATGCGTTTAGTACCGGTGATCCTTGGCCGGCGAGAATTGTGGCTGATCAGATCGGTTTTATGTCAGCTTTAACCGCAGAAATCTGGCCCTATCACCCGGAAGAATACCTCGCTGTCCGCGCCGATTGGGTGGATAAAAACCCGAAAGCCACCAAAGCGGTGTTAAAAGGAATTATGGAAGCGCAGCAATGGCTCGATCAGGAGGCAAATCGGGCAGAAGCGGCGGCAATTCTCGCTAAACCGGCTTATTTCAACCTCAAAGAAGAAATTATCGCCGGTCCCCTCAAAGGAATGCAGAAAATGGGTGACGGTAAACCGGAAATCACCGACAAAAATAAAGGGGTTTTCTACTGGAAAGATCCCGCCGGTAGCGTTTCCTATCCCTATAAGAGTCATGATCTCTGGTTTTTAACCGAAAGTGTTCGTTGGGGTTTCTTGCCGAAAGAAACTTTAACCACTGCCTCAGCATTAATCGACAAAGTTAACCGCGAGGATCTTTGGAAAGCGGCAGCCACAGAATTAGGAGTTCCCGCAGCCGATATTCCCACCAGTACCTCCCGCGGTGTCGAAAAATTCTTTGATGGCAAAACTTTTGATCCTGCCAATCCCCAAGCTTATCTCGATAGTTTGGCGATCAAAAAATAGCGAGCTTTTCTCGATAGGCTAGGGGCATAAAATATCTAGTCTATTAATCCCAAAAATGTTTTCTTCTCTTCCCAATCAAGTAACTTTATCTTCAACAAAGGAAAACGGCAAAATGGCAAGTAGCGTCAGCAGAACAGGTAAAGGTGGTTTCAACTTCGGTAAATTCTGGAAAAAGCATTCCCATGACATTCTTCCCCCGATTATCGGTACCCTGGGTTTTCTGATTGTTTGGCAATTAGTCTCGATGGTGGGATTAATCAAATTACCCCCCCCATCCGACCTAATCACCAATGAGCGTACCCGTACTTATTTAATGTATCCTTTCTTTGATCGTGGAGGCATTGATAAGGGACTATTCTGGCAAACTTTAGCCAGTCTGCAACGGGTATTAATCGGTTATTCTTTTGCCGCAGTGGTGGGTATTGGTGTTGGGATTATGGTCGGTTTAAATTCCTTCTTAAATAAGGCCCTCGATCCCCTTTTTCAATTCCTAAGAACAGTTCCTCCTCTTGCTTGGGTTCCCCTATCTTTGGCCGCTTTACAACAAAATCAACCAGCTGCTTTATTCGTTATCTTTATTACCGCAGTTTGGCCGATTTTGATTAATACCACCGTCGGTGTCCAACAAATTCCCCAAGACTATATCAACGTTAAACAAGTCTTGCAATTGTCCAGCAAAAAATTCTTTTTCAAGATATTAATTCCCTCGGCTCTTCCCTACATCTTCACTGGTTTGAGAATTGCGATCGGTTTAGCTTGGTTAGCGATTATCGCCGCTGAAATCGTTATGTCGGGTATCGTCGGTATCGGTTTCTTTATCTGGGATGCCTACCAAAATAACTACATCAGCGATATTATTCTCGCGCTGTTTTATATCGGTGGTGTGGGTTTATTACTCGATCGCTTTATGGCTTGGTTGCAAAATCAAATCGTTCGTCAATAGGGAATCAATGGGGAAAGTTTCCCCATTTCTAAATAACTGAAACTTGAGGAAATTTAAGGAGAAAAAAACTATGAGTTTGTTTGTCGCTGTCGATAACATCGATAAAGTATTCCCCCTCAGTGGTGGCGGTGAATATGTGGCCTTGAAAGGTATCGATTTACAGATAAAAAAAGGGGAATTTATCTCCCTTATCGGTCACTCCGGTTGCGGAAAATCCACCCTCTTAAACATGATTGCTGGTTTAGATTTGCCCACGGAAGGGGTGGTGACTTTGCAAGGTCAAAGCATTAAAAAACCAGGTCCCGATCGCATGGTAGTCTTCCAAAACTATTCCCTTTTACCCTGGTTAACCGTCAAAGAAAATATCACTCTGGCCGTCGATCAAGTTCTCACCCAACTATCAGAAGAAGAAAGAAAAGCCGAAGTCGAAAAATATATCGATCTGGTCAATCTTCGTCATGCAGTGGATAAACGTCCCAACGAATTATCGGGGGGGATGAAACAACGGGTAGCGATCGCTCGCGCCCTAGCCATTCGTCCGAAAGTCCTACTTTTAGATGAACCCTTTGGGGCGTTAGATGCCCTGACTAGAGGTAATCTACAGGAACAGTTAATGCAGCTGTGCGAAGAATACCAAATGACCTCGGTAATGGTGACGCACGATGTGGATGAAGCGGTGCTATTATCCGATCGCATCGTCATGCTCACCAACGGTCCCGGCTCAAAAATTGGCGGTATTTTGGAAGTAGATATCCCCCGTCCCCGCAAACGCATGGAAGTGGTGGAACACCCCAGTTACTACAGTCTCCGGAGTGAGATTATCTATTTCCTCAACCAACAAAAACGGATCAAAAAACTACGCGCTCGCAAAGTCGAAGTAATTGCCCGTCACGGTTTAGAAAAAGTCAATCTAGAAATCGGTTTTGTTCCCCTCACCGCTTGCGCGCCCCTAGCAGTGGCCAAAGAAAAGGGATTCTTCACTAAACATGGTCTAGATGAGGTGAATTTGGTCCGGGAAACCAGTTGGCGAGGCATTGTGGACGGGATCGCGGGGGGATTCCTCGACGGGGCGCAAATGCCTTCGGGAATGCCCACCTGGTTAACCGTCGGTGGTTATCAGGAGCAACCTTTGCCGATTGTCAGCGCCCTGACTATGACTCGTAACGGTAACGGTGTCACCCTCGCTAAACGCTTCTATGACGAGGGAGTGATTGACGGTAACGCCTTAAGACAGATGCTATTGGAATCGAAGGAGCAGCGCCATATTTTTGGCATTGTTCACCCCTCCTCGATGCACAATTTGCTCCTGCGTTACTGGTTAGCGGCAGCGGGAATTGACCCCGATAAAGATGTTCACCTCGAAACTATTCCCCCGGCCCAAATGGTAGCCGACCTGAAAACCGGTAGTATTGACGGTTACTGTGTCGGTGAACCTTGGAATCTCAGGTCCGCCATGGAGGGTATCGGTTACACCGTCGCCACCGACTTAGAAATCTGGCAGGGCCACCCGGGTAAGGCCCTGGGAGTCCGGGAAGATTGGGCCAATAAATACCCTAATACCCATGTCGCTTTAGTCAAAGCACTGCTGGAAGGTTGTCGCTACTGTGCCGAGGAAGGGAATCAGGAAGAAATTCGTCAAATCCTCGCTAGTCGTCAGTACCTTAGTACCAATATAGATTATATCCAACTAGGTGATCCCAACTCCTACGCGTGCAGTCTCGATCGACCGATGAAAGAATATGCACACCATCTGTTCTTTGGGGATGGAGTCAATCGTCCCAGTCGTACCGAACACCTCTGGATGATGACCCAAATGGCACGCTGGGGCCACATTCCTTTCCCCCGTAACTGGGTAGAAATTCTCGAACGAGTCTGTCGGGTGGGTGTCTTTAGTACCGCAGCCCGGGAATTGGGTCTAGGGGATATTAAATATCGTCGCACACCGATCCTTTTATTCGATGGTATCGAGTTTGATGCCGAGGATCCGATCGGTTATCTCAATAGTTTAGAGATCAAACAAAACGTCACCATGGCCGAAGTGGCTATTGATGCTCGTCCTAGTGCCAGTGAATCTCGCAAAATTGCCTAAAAATCGACTAAGGGGATAATTCCTAACCAATTATCCCCGGCCATTGCTCCTATTAACTAATTTCCCCCAAAGACTAATCATGTACACTACCACCGACACCGTTAACCGAGCAACCCAGACCCCCAGTAAAGAAGCTTTTGTCACCATTGAAGGAGTTTCTAAGGTTTATCCCACTCCTAGAGGCCCCTACACTGTCCTCAAGGATGTTAATCTCAGCATCAATGAAGGTGAATTTATCTGTGTGATCGGTCACTCCGGTTGCGGTAAATCCACCCTATTAAATATGGTGTCGGGTTTTTCTTCTCCCACTGATGGCATCGTTAAAGTTAACGGTAAGAAAATTACTAAACCCGGGCCCGATCGCATGGTAGTGTTTCAAAACTATGCTTTATTGCCTTGGTTAAGTGTTTTTGAAAATGTCTATCTCGCGGTAGATGCGGTGTCTCCCAATGCTCCAGAGGCACAAAAACGCTCGATCGTGCGGGAACATTTAGCTATGGTGGGTTTAACCGAAGCTATGGACAAAACCCCTCCCCAAATCTCCGGGGGGATGAAACAACGGGTTTCGATCGCCCGCGCTCTTTCTATCCGTCCGGAAGTGTTGATTCTCGATGAACCTTTCGGTGCCTTGGATGCGATTACCAAAGAGGAATTACAGGAAGAATTGCTGAAAATCTGGCAAGATAAACGCTGTACGGTGTTGATGATTACCCACGATATCGATGAGGCCCTTTTCCTCGCTGATAAGCTGGTGATGATGACCAATGGACCGGAAGCGAAAATCGGCGAAGTGATGAATATTCATTTCCCCCGTCCCCGCGATCGGGAGAGAATTATGGAGGACCCTGAATATTATCGTCTGCGTAACTATGCCCTCGACTTCCTCTATAATCGTTTCGCTCACGATGATGTCAGCTAGATGTGAGCATTTGTATTAGTTTGGGGTGCGGTTGACTTAATAGCGATCGCACCTAGATTTTTTTTTTAGGGAAGCCTTCTTCAAGTAAGATTATTTCTAAGTAGGTAGATTTTAAAAATTGTCAGACACCCCCCTTATTAAGGGGGGATCAAGGGGGGATCAGCACCCCCCTTATTAAGGGGGGATCAAGGGGGGATCAGCACCCCCCTTATTAAGGGGGGATCAAGGGGGGATCAGCACCCCCCTTATTAAGGGGGGATCAAGGGG
>NZ_JADBTB010000156.1:0-11917 GCF_020246405.1 Microcystis sp. M083S1 | reverse complement strand
TGAAATATTATGGAGATTTTTAAAATATGAATGGATTGAATTTAGCGCCTATAAAGACCGAAAGAGCCTCCTCGCTTACGTTAAAAAAGTGCTGGACAATTTTGGAGGCGAGTATGTAATTAATTTTGCCTAGGTACTTACGAAAATTGTTTTCTTGATGTCGGGACCAATTTTGAGCTTCTACGGGAAACCACACCCCGCTACCAATAGCAGGGACGAAACTCAGTACAGCAAGTAAAGAGAAAATTAATTTCATAGAGAGCAGGGTTTAAAGGAGTATTCTGTTTTCTTACATTAGCCGTTTTTAGAGGGGCTGAAACCTTTAATCTAGTGCTTTTTCCCTCATGGCATATTCTCTTGTAATAAGTAGTCGTGCAAAATAAATTTCCTAGTGAAGAAAGGCAATCATGCAAAAGGCAAGAGGCAAGAGGTGGTTAGATATGTGTAATTAATTTTGCTTAGGTACTTAGTGATGATGGCCGATCTAAATAGGGTTTGCTGAAAAACTTTTTGCCGCAAACCCTATATATATAACGAGTCGTGCAAAATTGATTTTATAGCTGAAAAGGCTTTTTCTGGAAAACTAATAACCATGTTCAGCCAGAAATTCTAGGCTAATCTCACTAGGAGCGTGATAAGAGCGCATTCCTAGCAATTTTTCCACATATTTGCCTAAAATATCCCCTTCTAGATTCACCCAATCGCCTAATTTTAAATGGGAAAGATTGGTTTCGGCGTAGGTGTGGGGGATGACAGCCACTTTAAACCAGCTACCGTAGGCATCACAATCGGCCACGGTTAAACTAATGCCATTAACAGCTATACTGCCCTTACCGACGATATAACGAGCTATGTAGTTATTCCACTGCTCTTCTAGGGAACTAGGGGCAGCAAAGGTCATTTCCCAAGAATTAGCCACGATTATCGATTCGACTAAACAGCCAATACCGTCCACATGACCCGTGACAAAATGACCGCCGATTTTACTACCCACCCGCAGAGAGGTTTCTAGGTTAACGTTGGTTTCTGTGTGAATTCTTCGTCCTAAAGTAGTGCGCTGTAGGGTTTCCGGGGAAGCAGTGGCCAGAAAACCCTCTGGGAGAATTTCCTCAACTGTCAAACAAACCCCATCCACAGCCACACTATCACCAATAATTAAATCTTGGAGAATTGTATCAGAGGATACAGACAAATAGAGTCTATCAGTATCCACGACCCGAATTGTTGCCAAGGCTTGAATTAATCCTGTAAACATCTGCTTTTTTCTCGACTATAAATCCTTGTGAGTGAAAGATTGGGCATTTTCCCCAGAATAATCGGCGACAATATGACCATCTCCCACTAATTGATATTTGTAGGTCACTAATCCCTCTAATCCCACCGGACCGCGGGGAGGCATTTTTTGGGTACTGATACCCACTTCGGCCCCAAAACCGTAACGGAAACCATCGGCAAATCGGGTGGAACAATTATGAAAAACTCCGGCAGCATCGACTCGATCGCTAAAGGTTTTGGCCGTGTTAAAATTTTCGCTGACAATGGCTTCCGTGTGTCGAGAACCGTAATAATTAATATGTTCGATTGCCGATTCTAGACTATCGACAATTTTAATTGACAGGATTAAATCACTATATTCTGTTTGCCAGTCCTGTTCTGTGGCCGATGGTACGTTAATCATCTGACGAGTTGCTTCATCTCCCAATAATTTAACCTTTTTTTCCTCTAATGCCTGGGCCACTGCGGGTAAAAATTGTCTAGCGATGTCTTGATGAACCAATAAAGTTTCAATGGTATTACAAGCGGCAGGATATTGGGTTTTGCCATCGACGGTAATCCTAATTGCTTTGCTTAAATCAGCTTCTTTGTCGATGTAGAGATGACAGATACCATCGGCATGACCGAGGACGGGAATGCGGGTATTATTTTGGATATAACGCACAAATTCGTTAGAACCTCTAGGAATTATTAAATCGATGTATTGCTCAAGTTTTAATAGTTCCTGAATTTCTTCTCGTGTTGTTAATAATCGTACCGCCGCCGGATTAACTTTAGTTTCACTCAATGCCTGATGAATAATTGTTACTAAAGCTTGACAAGAACGGATCGCCTCTTTCCCCCCTTTTAAAATAACGCCATTACCGGATTTTATCGCTAAACTGGTAATTTGAATTAAAGCATCGGGACGAGCTTCAAAAATCACCCCTAAAACCCCTAAAGGACAGGTTATTCTCCGAAGAATTAAACCTTGATCTAATTGCCGATTAATTTGTATAGTAGCTAAAGGATCTGCTAATTTAGCCACATCTCGCACCCCGGCAATAGCGGCTTTTAATTTGCCCGGACTTAACTCTAATCGCGCACATAAAGCCGGAGATAATTGCATCGCTTTGGCAGTTTGAACATCGGCGATATTAGCTTCTAGTATCTTATCGGCATTGGCAGTCAAAGCCTCAGCAATAGCCTCTAAAGCTTCATTCCTTTCTTCGTTAGTCAGGATAGCCAGTTGACGACTCGCTTGACGGGTTTCTCTGGCGATTTCGGGGAGGGATAGAGAAGTTGTAACCATAGAAAATTAAAAGTAATAACCGCTATCTTGTTTATTTTATCTTATTTTTGAGAAAGCTTCAGGGTCATTAGACCTCATTGTAAAAATCAAAAATTGTTGTTAGGGTTAGGAGTCAGTAGTCAGGAGAATTAAGAATGAATAATAGTCAATTAAATGGTCTATTTACAGATTTGGCTCTCTTGAGTTTGGTGGGTAAAATGTACTCTAAGATACAGTCCTGCCAGCGAGCGACTAGAACGAACCACAAAGACACAAAGGACACAAAGATCGATCCTATATAAGTTAAACTTATCACACAAAGAATAAGAAAACCCTGATTTTAGGCAATTTAATCTTTATTTTCGACGTTTATTGAAGGTTATCAACTCTTGTCATGATCATCATAAATCTAGTTAAATAGAAAAAATAGCCGAAATTAGTGATTTTTCTATCCTAGACCTGTAGAGACATTATAGTTAACATCCCTACAGGATCTAGACTATCTAGACCGGATTGGCAATCAGACAGTTAGATACTTCTTGACGCGCCCAATTATCGGCGGACAAAATATCATCTAGGCTAGGGGTAGAAGTGTTATGAATTGTAAAGCGATCGCAAACTTTTTCGATCACCCGGGGAATATCTAAGAAGCTAATCTTTTCTTCTAAAAATAATGCTACCGCTTGTTCATTGGCCGCGTTTAATACTGCTGGCATTGCCCCACCTGCCCGGCCAGCTGCGTAGGCTAATCCCATACAGGGATATTTTTGATGATCGGGTTCTTTGAAGGTTAAACTACCAGCTTTAACTAAATTTAAAGGTTCCCAATCGGTATAAATTCTTTCGGGCCAAGACAAGGCATATAACAGGGGTAAACGCATATCGGGCCAGCCTAATTGGGCTAAAACCGAGGTATCCTGTAACTCAATTAAAGAGTGAATAATACTTTGGGGATGAATAACAATATCGATCGCATTATAATCAACACCAAATAAATAATGAGCTTCGATAACTTCTAGACCTTTATTCATTAAAGTAGCCGAATCGATGGTGATTTTTCTGCCCATCGACCAGTTAGGATGTTTGAGGGCATCAGCTACGGTTACTTGTGGCAATTTTTCCACGGGTAGATCCCGAAAAGCACCCCCAGAAGCGGTGAGAATAATCTTTTTTAATCCCCCAGTGGGAACTCCCTGTAAACATTGAAAAATAGCTGAATGTTCCGAATCGGCAGGTAATAATTTAACTCGGTGTTTTTCCACTAAAGGCAACACCACCGGACCGCCAGCAATCAGGGTTTCTTTATTAGCGAGGGCGATATCTTTACCGGCAGTAATAGCGGCAATTGTCGGCAGCAATCCCGCACAACCGACAATTCCCGTGACGACGCTTTCGGAATCGCCATAACGGGCCACTTCGATTACTCCTTCCTTTCCTGCTAGGATAATCGGGGTATAGTCAAGGTCGGAAATTAGGCTTTTTAGGTCTTCTAGTTGACTTTCGTTATTAATCGCCACGATTTGCGGGCGAAATTGCCGAATTTGCTCCGATAGTAGTTGAATATTATTACCCGTGGCTAATCCCACCACTTGAAACTTATCGGGATGATCGGTGACAATATCGAGAGTTTGAGTACCGATCGAGCCTGTAGAGCCTAAAATCGAGATTTTTTTCATAGAAACTTACTATAATTTGGGGATTAGCTTTTAATATACGTTCTCTGGGGTCTTTCCGGCACATCAGCGTAAATATTAAGTATTTGTTAAAAAAGTTGCTAGTTTGACCTTTTTATGCTATGGCTTAGAAAAAGTTAGCGATAGAGATGGTTACAGGGAAGAAATCGAATAGAAAGGCCAATGGATTAGGCTGTCTAGCGGGGGGTCTGGTTTTTTGCCTCTTATTTCCCCTGTGTTTTTTCTTTTTTGGTTGGTTATCCTTCGCTGTTGGCCCGATGGGTTGCGCTCTCCCCAGTCAATGTTCGGCAGCAGCAGCATTCATGAAAGGGATTCTGTCCTTAATTCTTTTTTTTGGGGGAGGATTGGCATTACCTATATTCCTCAGTTGTGCCGTGGGAAAAGCTGTCAGATTTGGGTTAAGTCGGAGAAAAAATAACCGAACTTAAACTTAAGTTCGGCTAGATTTATAATCTATTTAACAACTGGATAAAACTAACTTTCTGTCGCCGTTGCCGTGGTGGGGGGTAACTTAATATTAGTAGCTAATCCCAGAATTTGCAGCAGACGAATGGTCATCCAAGTCAGGTCAACTTCCCACCATTGTAGGCCATGACGGGCAGAATACTGATAGGCATGGTGATTATTGTGCCAACCTTCACCGAAAGTTAAGAGAGCAACCCACCAACAATTTTTAGAATTATCGTGGGACTCATGGCTAACATAACCAAATTTGTGGGTGGCGCTGTTGACAAACCAAGTGGAGTGGAAAACTAAGACCAAGCGAACAAAAATTCCCCAAATTACAAACGGCCAACCACCCATAGCATAGAGAATTAAGCCTAAAACAATTTGGATAGGAACAAAATAATTTTGACAGAATTTATAGAAAGGATCGTCGGCGATATCTTGGGTAAAACGGGCAATTTCTTCGTCGGCAGGAATTTCGTGCAGCATCCAACCCATGTGACTCCACCAGAAACCTTTATTAGAATCGTGGGGATCGGGAGCAGTATCAGAATATTTATGATGAATACGATGTAAACCTATCCATGCGATCGCACCCCCCTGACAAGCGAGGGTCCCGCACAAAACCAGAAAGTATTCTAACCATTTGGGAGTCTTAAAACTCCGATGGGAAACCAAACGATGGAAACCGAGGGTAATTCCTAAACCCCCGGTAATCCAATAAAGAATCAATGTCACTCCCACAGCACCCCAGCTAAAATTGCCAGGCAAGAAGGCTAAAAGAGCCACTAAGTGGATAAAAGCCATGTAGATGAGAGTCACCCAGTCAATGGGAAGTTTTTCGGAAGTCGCAACAGTCATTGAATAACCCAAAGGGAAACAACAGGAGACAGAGCATCATTGTCTTATCTGTCTCGATTTGACACAGGGGGAACTTTGACGCTTAATAAATAGTAACAAATATCACAGTCTATTGTTTGATGGATATCCCCCCTCTACTCGACGGGGCAGCAAAGGCCTTACTCCCCATCTTTTCGGAAATTGACGCACAGGTCAAGGAAAATCTCGCTAAAATCTTATTGGGAAAGTATGGCGAAGCGATTGATTTCCCTAAGTGAGGGTTTTTATCGGCAATGCTATCGGACGGGAAAGCCGCAGTCAATACAGCCTAATCTCTTCTAGAAACAGTAAATAAGGTGATTTATAGATAAAAAAGACAAATAAGTCCAAAATATCTGTTTTATCCGCTCAGAACTCTATATTTAGCCAGATTAAATAGAACTCAATGACTCTTAACTTACCTAAACAAATAGTTCAGGCTAATCATCCTCATCCCGTGGCGATCGGCGAAATTGTCTCGATAGCGATCGAAGCCCTCTGGAGTAATAAACTGCGGACTTTGTTAACCATGTTAGGGGTGATTATTGGCATTGCCTCCGTGATTGCTCTCACCTCCGTAGGCCAAGGAGTACAAAAAGCCACCGAACAAAAAATTCAATCTCTAGGTACTAATGTTTTACAAATTTTACCCGGAGAAGCCAGAACCGGGGGGATTAGTCTCGGCCGCGGTTCCAGTAGTACCTTAATCTGGGAAGATGCCAAAGTTATTCAAAATCAAGTTCCTGGTGTGCAGGTGGTCTCCGCCTATCTGCAGCGTCCAGCACCAGTGGTGGCGGGCGAGGTCAATCATGCCACTAATGTGGTGGGCATCGATCTCAACTACATGAAAGCCAGAAATACAGAACTCAGCCAAGGTCGATTTTTTACCGAGGAAGAAATGGCACAGGCGACACCAGTGGCGATTTTAGGCTCGACTCTGTTAACAGAACTCTTTGGCGATGATACTAATCCTATCGGCAAAAAGCTTTGGATTGAAAGAAAAAATAGTTACGAAATTATTGGGGTATTTGAGCCAAAAGGTGCAGAAGGTTCGATTAATCGCGACGATCAGGTCTTTATTCCTCTGAGCAATATGTCTTCTCGTCTGGTGGGCAATAATTCTTTAAGTGGTAAGGCCGTTAACGGCATTTATGTCAAAGTTGACCAGCAAGATCAGATGAAAAATGCCGAGTATCAAATTACTAATCTTTTGCGTCAGCGCCACAATCTCGCCGCTGCTCAAGCCGATGATTTTAGCATTAGAAACCAAACAGATGTGGTCAAAACCTTGACCACGGTAGTGGGTTTGTTTACAGTGATGCTGGTGGCGATCGCTGGCATTTCCTTAGTAGTCGGCGGTATTGGCATCGCTAATATCATGTTAGTTTCCGTGGTGGAACGCACCAGGGAAATCGGGATTCGCAAAGCTGTGGGGGCTACCCGTTCGGCAATCCTCCAGCAGTTTTTAGCGGAATCGGTGATGATTTCCCTGACTGGCGGCGGCATCGGTGTATTATCGGGAATTTTAGTCGCCCTCTGTAGCGCCCAGATTTTCCGATTTCCCTTTGTCTTATCAGGTTGGTCGATAGTCAGTGGATTTGGCTTATCTTTTATCGTTGGTTTGTTAGCAGGAGTAATTCCCGCCCGTTCTGCCGCTCATTTAGACCCGATTACCGCTTTACGACGGGATTGAGGCCAGTACATCCTAAAAAACGATTAAGCCATCTTGAAGACGGATCACCCGCCTAGTTTGGGCAGCTACATCAGGATCGTGGGTGACAATCACAATCGTGATCCCCTGTTGATTGAGTTCGGTTAGTAAATCCATCAGTTCTTGGGAAGTTTGTGTATCTAAGGCCCCCGTCGGCTCATCGGCCAACACCAGAGCCGGTTGATTAACTAGGGCCCGGGCGATGGCGACTCGCTGTTGTTGTCCCCCGGAAAGTTGGCTAGGCCGATTGTGGAGATAATTAGCCAATCCAACTCTAGCTAAAGCTTGCATCGCTCTTTGACGACGCTTTGGCTTGGGAACATTGGCATAGACCATCGGCAACATGACATTTTCTAGGGCAGTGGAGCGGGACAATAAATTAAATTGTTGGAAGACAAAGCCAATCCTCTGATTGCGAATATAAGCCAGTTGGTTATCGTCCAAGTTCTTTAAGTTTCTGCCTTCTAAAATATATTGTCCCCCCGTCGGGCGATCGAGGCAGCCGATAATATTCATCAAGGTTGATTTCCCGGAACCCGAAGCTCCCATAATGGATATGTATTCCCCTGACCGAATTTCCAGATCTATGCCCCGAAGAACAGGAATTTTCACTTCCCCTAGAGAGTAAATTTTTGTAATCGTCTGCAAGAAAATCATTGTTTTTACCACGGGTGTTTTGGGATAATTTTGCCCTAAAAATTAGGTTAAGCAGTGGAATGTCAAAAATGGCACTATGTTAACAAATATGAAGTAAATTTTTTAGTGCTGGTTGACTATCAACGGCTATTTTTATCGGTAAGTTCCAACTATGTCCACATTTAAAGATGAATGTATCCGATTTTGTCCACTTTCTGGGAGTTATCTCAACTAGACACTTGATTAAAACTCTTTTTTTGCTCAAGAGAGGAAATTATTAAGAAATAAAAAATATCTGGAATCACTGGCAAATAGTGAGAATAAAATAAAAAAACTAAATAGTAAGTATAGGGAGAAATCAATCAATGTTAACACCAAGACATCCTCACCCCCCCCGCTGCCCCGCAAAGCCCTCCTCCTGGTGTGCCTCAAAGTCCTCCTCCCGGAGCGCATCAAGGGTTTCCACCTGGTGGACACCAGAACAATCCTCCGGGGACACCGCAGCCCTTTGCACCGACTGGGGCAGGACCTGCCAATCTACCGCGTCTAACAGAACAAGATCAAGAACTCTTAAAACAATTACTCGGTAATGATGAACAGGCTCAAGCTTTAGGGGGAATGTTACAAAACTCACCGCCAGAAATTGCCGCTTTGGGTTATTTAATCTTACGAGTATTTGAACGTAGTCAGTCCTAATTGGTCTGGTTCTTCGGTTGCTTGTCTGCTTACCAAAGAGCAGAAATGTCATAGTTGCCGAAGAACTTTTATACCGTTTTTTTGAGATACAACAATTTTGGCAATTTCTAATTTTTCCCTGATAACATAGTTATTTCCCTCTATAAGCCCTGGGAATTTACCTTTAGCACTTCTCAAAAAAACATTTTTAGATTCCATCCTACTCGGTCAATCCCTATCTACACAACCCCAGAGACTTAAGAGAGCGTTATCTTGATTTTCCCCGCCAGCTTAGGTCGGGATTCTGCCAGAGAAAATATAGTCAAACGAGGATGAAAATTTACTATGAACTCAGAACAAAAAATCAATACTCCCCAAAACGTCCCAGCACCAACACCATTTCCTAATCAGTCAGGAGTGATGCCCTCATTGCCGCCCACAGATGCCGGCCGGGGGGCGCCTCATAATCAAGGTGGAGTGAGTCCCTTCATGCCGCCCCCCTTGCCAGGAGATAACGAACCACCGCCCCATCCCCCCGACGGTACACCCTTGCCGAATGTCTGGATTTATGAAGGAGAAGCCTATGATCTCACGGAATTTATTGCCAAGCATCCGGGGGGACAATTTTTTATTGGACGTACCAAGAACAGAGATATAACCACGATTGTCAATATCTTTCATCCCAATCCTGAAAGAGTCAAAAAAGTCCTGCAAAAATATTCCCTTGGACAACAGGGAAGACCAGAGCATATTCATCCTAAATACAACGCTCCTGCCTTCTTATTTAAAGAGCATTTTAATGGTTGGCGGGATACTCCTCGCTATGATTTCCGCAACCCAGAACAATTGCTTAATAAGATTAAAGCCAGAGTTTACTCTCCAGAATTTAAACAGAAAGTGGAGCGCATGGATTTTCTGTTTAATGTTATCAGTATCTGTCTTTTTCTTATCTATTTTGTGGTGCAGGGGCTGTACTTAGAGGCCAGACAGTATATGCCGATTTACCTATTTGTGCCTCTCATCGCTATGCTAAGAATTGCCCTAGCAGGGGTAGGTCACTACCTAATTCATCGGCCACAAGTGGGATTAAACAAGGTATTTGCCAATATTTTTGATATTAACTACGTTCCCCTCGCTTTAGTAGTAATAGACGGTCATACTTTACTGCATCATCCTTTTACCCAAACCGATGTTGATATCAAAAAGAATGTTTTCACCTTCATGTTAGAATTGCCTCGTTTTTATCGAGTTCCAGTACATACATTCCATAAAATAGGTCATGTGGTTACGGGAATGTTTGTTCGCATTATGGAATTATGTATCCTCGCTTTTAAAGCAGGTGTTAAGAATATGTATGGCAGTTGGCAGCTGGGATTACCCCATTTTTTAGGTAGTTTTGGTATTCACTTATTACTATTAATCGAACTGGTTATCTTTTGTCTGTACGGTCAATTTTGGGCTTGGTTAGCACAGTTTTTCCTTACCCTCTGGATTAGCACTTTTATGATTGTGGCTAGTCATGATTTTGAAGCCGAAGAACCGCCAATAGATCCTATGGCACCACCTCAATGGGAAACCCAAGATTGGGCGGTTATGCAGATTAAAAATTCCTACGATTTGACCATGGTAGGTAATAAGTATATTGACTGTTTTCTCTCGGCGGGCTTGGCTCCCCACCGGGTGCATCACGTTCTTCCCCAACAAAAAAGTGGTTTTGCCAATATCATCAGTGAAGATATTGTCCGGGAAGAATCGGAAAAATTCGGAGTTGAATGGGCGGCACCTCAAAACTTCTTTTTTGACCGCCTACCAGGGCTAATTAAACACTATCTAGCTGTGCCATCCCGATTAGCCAAAGAGAAGGAGTTGGGATTATTGAAAGAACATTTTCACCCGCAAGCCTTAAGAACAACCCTAGACTATATTGTCAAAGGTTGGGCTGGTATTGGTTCAATTTGAGCCAACAAAAACCAGAAATTCTGTCGGAAAGTTTCGGGAAAATTATTGGGCATCTTACGGATATAATAAAGACCCAGACTTTTCCCTAGCTTTCCAGGCAATTGGTTGACAGAAACCCTCCCTATAATACCTAAACTGGTTCTGATATTTGCCATGCAATCTTCTCAGTTTTTACCTGTCATTGAAAGTCTCGCCACTGGCACTCCGGGCAATCTTGTCCAACAAACGGATGCCGCTAAATTTTTAGCTAACCTCAAAGGTCTAGAGAAGAATCAACATCGTATCGAAAAAATCTACGAACATACCCGGATTGACACTAGGCATCTAGCTATTAACTTATTAACTGAAGAAACTGTTAACTTTAGTAGAGAAAAGGGAACTATTGAACAACGAATGCAAATGTACGAAAAATATGGGCTTCCCCTAGCAGAAGATGTGGCGAGAAGAGTTATTTTAGCCGCATCGGAGCAACAGAAAAATCATAATCCTTTGAGTACAGAAAAGATCGAGGATTCTATTGGTCTAATCGTATTCGTCACCAGTACAGGCTTTGTGGCCCCGGGTATAGATGCTCAATTAATTAAAAGTTTAGGACTTCGACGCAACATTGCTAGAGTGCCAGTTAATTTTATGGGTTGTGCAGCCGCGATGAATGGTTTACGAGTAGCCTGTGATCATGTAAGAGCCAACCCTGAGCATAAAGCTTTAGTAATTTGTTTAGAATTAAGTTCTATTAATGCCGTTTTTCAAGATGATTTAAATGACATTATCATTCATAGTATTTTTGGTGATGGTTGTGCGGCAGTAGTAATCGGAGCCTACGAACCAGAACAAATACAAGGTCGAGGAAAATTTATCATTCGGGATAATTTTAGTTATCTGGCTGAAAATACCGAAGACGGCATTACCTTAGGCATTAGAGACAATGGTATTACCTGTCTGCTGTCCCGTCAATTACCTGATTATATTGAGTCTGGTGTCGGTCGAATTATTACTAATTTTCTGAATAGTCATGAGATAACCAAGGAAGATATTGATTTATGGATGGTTCACCCTGGAGGGACAAAAATTATTGAAAAAGTGCAACTTTCCCTAGATTTAAATGATGAACAAGTGGCCGATAGTTGGGGAGTTCTCCGTCAATACGGCAACCTACTTAGTTGTGCGATTTTATTTGTAATGGAACGCATGATCTTAAGATTAGAACAAGGATGTGAGACGCAAGCTCTGAAACGGCCAATTCAAGTCTGAATTGCATCACTGTCTGATCTATCTTTATAGAATACCTCATTCGGGGTACGATAGTCAAGACATTTTCGAGGACGATTGTTAATCAAGTTTACGGCTCTTTCCACCTCCTCTGGCTTAACG
>NZ_JADBTB010000155.1:0-13560 GCF_020246405.1 Microcystis sp. M083S1 | reverse complement strand
TGAGGTGGTCAGTTACCTAATTTTCAGGGAAAAAGTCCAGGAATTTTACCCCCGATCCCTCCAATGGTAGGCACTTTTTGAGGTCAAAAAAGTCTAAAAGCCTTATCAAACAAAGTTTTTAGATTTATTCAGCAAACCCTACTTAAGGTTCGATACTGACAATCCAAGTCCCAACGTAGAGACGGACGGGAATATTGCCGGAGGCAGTCACATCACAGGTAAAGTAATAAGTGCCTAATTCGGGATTTCTGACATTAGACATGACGATTTCAACTTTGCTGGTCGGATCGATCGCTTGTTCGGGGACAATTTGAATAACGCGAGCATCCTTATCCCAAACCACTTCCTTTAAAGGCAAAGATTTACCGTTGATGCGTACCTCGATTTTATTGGTGTCAAACTGGCCGTTAAAATAATCGGGATAGGAAATAAAAAAAGCTGAAGCCCCCTGGGAGAGTTTTTTCGGGGGAATATAGAGTTTATAACGATCCATTTGCTTGGGACGACCGCCAAATTGCAAGAAATAATCTAAGATATCCTTGCGATCAACTCCGCTAAAAATTGTTAGGCCGGGGTTGCCATTGGCTAAAGTTATTTTTGGTAAAATAATCCCCGCACCCACAGCTAAAGATAGAGCAATTAAAGCGGGTGCCTTAGCATATTTAATTACTTTTGTCAAGACTTTTAACATAAATTTTAACCCAAAGTGAGGGGGATGGTGACGGCCGCAAGGGGCCTAATACAGTTCAACTGTAACAAAACCCGCTCGTTTCTTACCTAGACCTTTGCCAGTCCGATAAGTGTCTTGATTAACGCTTCATCGCTCGCGCCATATCCCGTTGATCCTGACGACGTTTCAAATCTTCGCGTTTATCGTGTAATTTTTTGCCTCTACCGAGGCCAATGCTGATTTTTACCCAACTACCTTTAAAATACATCTTCAAAGGCACAAGAGTTAAGCCTTTCTGTTCCACTTGACCGATGAGTTTGCTGATTTCCTTTTTGTGCATCAACAATTTTCTCGTCCGGCGCGGATCGTGATTAAAATATTCGCTACTCTGTTCGTAGGGGGAAATATGAACATTAATTAACACCGCTTCACCATTACGGACTAAAACGTAACCATCCCGCAGGTTTACCTTACCAGCACGCACAGATTTAACCTCGGTCCCCAGCAACTGCACCCCCGCTTCAAAAGTCTCTAAAATCTCGTAGAGATGGCGTGCTTGCCGGTTATCACTGATAATTTTGATTTTATCGTCTTGATTAGCCATATAGTCAACTGAAAAGTGAAAAAGCTTTGGGGTGTTGGGGTGTTGGGGTGTTAGGGTGTTGGGGTTTTGGGGTTTTGGGGTTTTAGTTGAAATTCCCCATTTCCCCATTGCCCTATCTTACTCGCTCTTTTGCTATCTGGGGACTGACTGCTTGCGGCTCTTTAGTGATCACTGGCCTTGTCAGGGGGAACCAGAAGGGGGAAAATGAGAGCAGTGTTAAATTTTTATGAAGTTTGGTTCTGTGGATAAAATTCGCACCGTTTCCGATAGTAAGCGTGATTTTTATACTCGCCACACCCGCCCCATCAATTCGGTGTATCGGCGCGTGGTTGAGGAATTATTAGTCGAGATGCACCTGCTCTCCGTTAATGTAGATTTCCATTATGATCCAATTTATGCCCTTGGTGTGGTTACTTCTTTCGAGAAGTTCATGGAAGGCTATCGTCCGGGGGAGGATAAACCGAATATTTTTAATGCTTTGTGCCAAGCGGTTAACGGTAATCCCGAAGTCTATCGTCGTGATGCCGAAAATATGATCGCTATTGCCAAAGAAACTAATATTGATTCCTTGCTTTCCCAACTGCAAAACCCTGCCCTAGGTGGTAACAATCAGTTGTCTGATAGTTTAGTTTCGGTTATCAACGCGCCTAAGTTTAAGTATAGTCGCCTGTTTGCCATCGGTCTCTATACAATTTTAGCCGAAGCACAACCGGACATGATCAAGGAAAAAGAAAAACGCGAACAAATTTTGCAAAAGTTCTCAGAAATTCTGCATCTCTCCAGCGAGAAACTGCAAAAAGACCTCGATGTTTATCGCGGTAATCTTGATAAAATGGATCAGCTGCTCAAGGTGATCGAAGATGCCCTAGAAGCAGAAAAGAAAAAACGTCAACAAAAAGAACAGGAAAAACAAACCACCCCGCAATAAAGGCTCTCAACCCGGAATTACCGCGTGCAGACAAGGGAATAGGGAACAGAAAAAGGATTAAATCGGCTCTCTTTCTTTACTGTTCCTTCTGACCTCGTTCTACAATTAGGATCGGCAACCCTTAATATTTATCTCCCGTGACTAACTCCTCCATCACCGCACCCGTAACCGATATTTTGGCAAAAGCGCGGTCAGGGGCAAATTTATCGGCAAAAGAAGCGATTATCTTGCTAGAAACTACCGATAACCGTTTAATTGCCCAGATTCGGGAAACGGCCGACTTTTTGCGTCGTCAACAGGCGGGAGATACCGTCACCTACGTTATCAATCGCAACATTAATTTTAGTAACATTTGTGAGCAGCATTGCAGTTTTTGTGCATTCAGACGCGATGAAAACGAAGAGGGGGCCTTCTGGCTTAATTTAGAGGAAATTATCGCTAAAGCGGCGGATGCTGTCCGTCGTGGGGCCACAGAAATTTGTATGCAGGGAGGATTAAACCCAAAAGCCAAGATTAAGGGCAATTCCTTAGACTATTACCTGGAAATTGTTAAAAACCTGAAACAAGCTTTTCCTAACCTGCATTTACACGCTTTTTCGCCCCAAGAAGTCCAATTTATCGCTAGAGAAGACGGTTTAAGTTACGAAAAAGTTATCGCTTCCCTGCAAGAAGCAGGAGTGAATTCTCTACCGGGGACAGCTGCCGAGGTGTTGGTGGATGAGGTAAGACGGGTAATTTGTCCAGAAAAAATCGATGCCGCCACTTGGTTAGAAATAGTCGGTACTGCCCATCGCTTGGGGTTATATACCACCAGTACCATGCTCTGCGGTCATATTGAAACCCCTAGCCAACAGGTGCAGCACCTTGAAAAAATTAGAAAACAGCAAGAAATCGCCCTAGAAAATAATTATCCAGCTAAAATCACCGAATTTATTTTATTGCCTTTTGTGGGACAATCGGCCCCCAAACCCCTGAGAAATCGAGTCGGACGGGATCAACCAATTTTAGCCGATACATTAAAATTAACAGCAGTGGCGCGGATTTATTTGGGCAATAGCATTAAAAATCATCAACCCAGTTGGGTAAAATTGGGCTTACAGGGGGCGACAGAAGCTTTAAACTGGGGTTGCAACGATCTCGGTGGCACTCTCATGGAAGAACATATTACCACTATGGCCGGGGCCCTGGGCGGTACTTGTTTGACCGTCGAGGAGTTAGAAACGGCGATTAAATCCCTCGATCGCCCCGCCCGTCAACGGGATACAATCTATTAACTAGGGTTGGCTGAACTAACTTTAATCAAGCCCAACAATTTCCCCCTTACCGGCAATCACTTCGCCGATTTGGTAGGCATTAATCCCAGAGGATTGGAGTTGATTAATAGTCGATTGCGCCAGATCTGATGGGACAATGATCACAAAACCGATACCCATATTAAAAGTATTAAACATGGCTTCGGCATTAACCGAACCCATCTGGGCTAACCAGTGAAAAATCGGCAAAATTGGCCAACTTTCGCGGTAAATCTGCACGGAATGCCCTTTACCTAAGCAGCGGGGCAAATTTTCCGGGATGCCACCCCCAGTAATGTGGGCCATGGCGTGAATATCTAACCCAGAGCGCAGCAGTTCTAGCACAGGTTTAACATAAAGTCTAGTGGGAGTTAACAAAACTTCACCTAAGCTAGAGCCGGCCAAAATTTCGGGGCAATCTTGCCAATTTAAGCCCTGAGTCTCGATAATCTTGCGAACAAGACTAAAACCGTTACTGTGAACCCCACTACTGGCTAAACCAATAGCCACATCGCCGATTTGCACCTTACTGCCGTCGAGTAATTGACTTTTTTCGACAATACCGACGCAAAAACCCGCTAAATCGTACTCTCCGGCCGAATAAAACCCCGGCATCTCCGCCGTTTCCCCTCCCAAAAGAGTACAACCACTATCACGACAGGCCCTAGCGATTCCCGATACCACCGCCGCTAACTGTGACGCTTCCAGTTTACCAGTGGCGAGATAATCCAAGAAAAATAAAGGTTCGGCCCCAGAGGTTAAGACATCGTTGACGCACATGGCCACGAGGTCAATTCCCACCGTATCATGGCAATTGAGACTATGGGCAATTTTCAGCTTGGTTCCTACGCCATCAGTTCCCGATACTAACACCGGTTGCCGATAACCGGAAGGTAACTGAAAATAGCCGCCAAAACCGCCTAAACCGCCGATAACTTCAGGACGGAAGGTACTTTCCACATTTTGGCGAATTTTGTCGACAAAAGCGCGTCCCGCTTCCACATCCACGCCCGCTTCTTTATAATCCATGCCCAATTGACCGATTGTATCTCTCAAATTTTACCCAGATTTCGGTCGCACTCGCTCCCTTTTCCAGCTAAACCTAACAACAATTTTTGATTTTTACAAGAGGTCTAATCTTCTTGGGGATATTTTTCCCAAAGATCCGTGATTTGGCGAAGACTTTGGAAGTTGCCATTACCGAGGATCAAATGATCTAGGAGAGGAATGGCTAGATAGGTAGCTCCCTGTAATAATTGTTCTGTGAGTAGAATATCGTCTTGACTAGGCACAAGTGACCCGGTGGGGTGATTATGGGCGATAATCAACTTAGTAGCTGATTGTTTAACCACTTCTCGAAAGATTTCTCGCGGATGTACCAGTGTTTCCGTGGCTGTGCCGATAGTAATCACTTTGAGTGCGATTAACTGATTTTTGACATCGAGTAAAATAACGGCGAAACGTTCCTGAGACTGATACATTAGTTCGTGTCCAAGGATAGCGGCAGCGGTATCGGGACTATCGATAACCATTTTTTCCGTCGGTCGTCGTTGAAAAGCCCGTTTTCCCAATTCGATCGCCGCTAGAATAGTAGTAGCCTTAGCCGGTCCAATGCCATGAATAGCGGTTAATTCTTGGGGCTGAATATCCCTCAAAACGTCCAAAGGATCCCGGCGATATTTGCTCAATTCGTTGAGAATATGCTGTCCTAAACCCACCGCCGAGAGTTTCCCCTTACCTTGACCTGTAGCCAGTAAAATCGCTAATAATTCGGCGTTACTGAGGTTTTTCGCCCCGACACTGATTAAACGTTCCCTTGGTCTTTCACTGACAGGAATATCGGCAATTCTTAAGCTGTAGGTCATGGAAGTGGCAAGCTACCGCGATAAAATTCCATCATAATCGCAATTTTAGTCAGCGCCTAGAGGGATTTGGCCGGTAAATCAAGGGGAAAAACTCTCCTTACTGATAGCGAATTCCCGCATCTTCGAGGCGCTGTAAAGCTTCCCCTAATCGCGGGATATCGGCGATTAAACTGACGCGCACATAACCTTCCCCTCCCTCCCCAAAAGCATTGCCCGGAGTGACAACGACACCAGTTTTTTGCAGGACACTGAGGGCGAAATCCGTCGAAGTCATGCCGATGCTACAGGGAACCCAGAGATACATTGTCGCCTTAGAGGAGGGAATATCCCAACCTAATTGCCCCAAACCTGTGATTAAAAAATCTCGTCGCTGCCGGTATCTTTCCTGTACTTGTTTGACGTATTCATCTGGCAGTTGTAGGGCGGTTTCGGCCGCTTTTTGGATGACGGAAAAGATACCATAATCGAGATTGGTTTTCAGGGTGCGTAACCCTTGAATAATATCGGAATTGCCCACGACAAAACCGACGCGCCACCCAGCCATATTATAGGTTTTCGAGAGGGTATGAAATTCGACACTAATCTCTTTTGCCCCCGGAATTTCTAATAAACTGGTGGGCTGATAACCATCAAAACTTAATTCAGCATAACAGAGATCGTGGACGAGCATAATCTCATATTGCCGGGCCCAAGCAACGATTTTTTCAAAAAATTCCCGAGGGGCAACGGCGGCGGTGGGGTTACTGGGATAGTTAAAATAGAGGATTTTCGCCCGTTTAGCCACATCTTCGGGGATAGAATCGATATCTATCAGCCAATCCTGTTCCGCTTTTAAAATGATCGGGTATAGTGTCGCCCCGGCAATCAAGGGACCGCGAAAATGGGCGGGATAGGCGGGACTGGGAACTAAGACCACATCGCCGGGGTTAACATAAGCTAGGGCGAGGTGGGATAAGCCCTCTTTGGAACCGAGTAGGGGTAAAGCTTCGTTATCGGGATTGAGTTCCACACCATAACAGCGATAATACCATTTAGCGATCGCTTCTCGGAAACTGGCGGTTCCTTCAAAGGGTGGATAACCGTGAAATTGGGGGGTTTCAAAAGCTTGAATGGCCGCTTCGATAACTGGACGCGGGGCAGCACCGTCCGGGTTGCCCATGCCTAAATCGATTAAATCTAGTCCTTCTTTGCGGGCTAAGGCTTTTAATTCATCCAAGCGGGCGAAAACGTAGGGGGGTAAGGCACTTAATCGCTTGGCGCGGCTATTCGTCCAATCTACACTCATTACTTCTTGGCTTACTGATCGAGGTAATCTACCATTATGGCACGAGTGTATGGCTAATTTAGCAGTTAGGGACTTGCGCTTTGATAATGTACCTTTTGGGCGAACGCAGTTCGCCCCTACATTGTGGACAAAATCCGTTACTGTAGGGGCGCAAAGCTTGCGCCCTCCGATCGATTGGGATATTATTCCTACGCAAGTCCCTTAGTTATTAGCTGACTTCTTTGTGCCTCAGTATGGCTGGAATTGCCTGACATCGGAGATGGAGAGCAAAACTAAGGTAATCTGATTAATAGAGGCTGAAAATTACTGATTAGCCCTAGCATTACCCCCATTCTTCGCCATTATCGGCCGGTAAGTCCTAACTCCTCACTCCTCAATTCTTTTCTCAAATATGACTGCGATTGCTGCCCAGATAACTTCTATTTTACCCCCCGACACGACGGTTATTGCCTGGCCACAAGTGCCAAAACAGGAACAAGAAAGATTATCAAGGGCAATTAGGGGCAAAAGTCCTGAAATTCTAGTTTATCCCGCTAATACGGCCGCTTTAGTCTCTCTGGTGCGTTTTGCCAACGAAAATCGTCTGTCTTTATTGGCCTACGGTCAAGGCAGTAAATTAGATTGGGGTGGGTTAGTCGAGTCGCCCGATATTTTAGTCAGTACCCAAAATCTCAACCGGATTATTGACCATGCTAGGGGAGATTTAACTATAACCGTGGAAGCTGGGCTTAAACTAGCAGATTTACAGGCTTTTTTGGCTCCTAGCGGTCAATTTCTTCCTCTTGATCCCAGTTATGCCCATAATGCCACGATTGGCGGTATTATGGCCACGGCCGACGCGGGAACATGGCGGCAAAGATACGGTGGAGTCCGGGATCTGATCCTAGGATTCTCCTTTATCCGTCACGATGGCGAGATTGCTAAAGCTGGAGGGCGTGTGGTGAAAAATGTGGCGGGATACGACATGATGAAGCTATTTACGGGTTCCTACGGCACTTTAGGGATTATCGACCAAATTACCCTGCGACTGTATCCCGAAACCCCTAACTCAGAAACCCTGATAATCACTGGAAATAGCGAAAATATTAGCAAATTAAGTCAAGTTATTCGGCAATCGTCCTTAACTCCCACCGTGGCTGAATGTTTAAACCCAGGGATGACGCAAGCACTAGGATTAGGGGAAAAAGTCGCTTTACTGCTGCGTTTTCAAAGCATTCCCGAAAGTATTAGCGAACAATCGCAACAGGTGAGTTATTTAGGACAACAGTTAGACTGTCAGACCAATTATTATCGGGATGAGGAAGAAATTTCTCTAGGGCAAAGATACCGAAAAACAATGGATAATTATGACCAAGAGGGCAATTTTTTCGGCAAAATAGGATTATTACCCAGCAATTTAGCTCTAGTTATCGACCAAATTAACGGACTAGCCTCGATTAATATTAGTAGTGGGGTGGGTAAAGTTATCTTAAAATCGGAGGAAAATCTTGACAAAATTCGCTCTTTATGCAGCGCCAATCAGGGTTATTTAACGGTGTTAACTGCGCCTCCATCGCTAAAAGAAAAAATTGAACCTTGGGGTTATACAGGTAACGCAATTACCACGATGAAAACCCTAAAAACTAAATTCGATCCTCAAGGCATTTTTAGTCCTGAACGCTTTCTTAACAAAATCTAATTAAAAATCATGCAAACCTCCGAACATTCCGTTAACTTTCAAGAATTAATCGACCAAAAAAATCAAGGATTTGACCCCAAGAATCCCCCCGCTCAAGAATTAATCGATAGTTGTGTTCACTGTGGTTTTTGTCTATCTACCTGTCCCAGTTATCGAGTTATTGGCAAAGAAATGGACTCCCCCCGGGGTAGAATTTATCTGATGAATGCCATCAACAAAGGAGAAGCAGTTTTAGACGAAACCACTAGCCAACATTTTGATACTTGTTTAGGTTGTTTAGCCTGTGTTAGTACTTGTCCATCAGGAGTACAATACGATCAATTAATCGCCGCAGTCCGTCCGCAGGTGGAACGCAATCAACCCCGCAGTTTTAAAGATAAAATTATTCGTTTTCTCATTTTTAATCTCTTTCCCTATCCCGTCCGTCTCAAATTATTTTTACCTTTCCTCTGGTTATATCAAACCCTGGGACTACAAACCCTAGTCAGGAAATCGGGTATCTTAAAAATGCTCTTTCCCCGTCTAGCGGCCATGGAATCAATTCTACCCAAAATTACTCTAAATTCTCTGTTTAAAAACTATGCCGATGTTATTCCTTCCCAAACGGAAAAACGCTATCGGGTAGGGGTGGTTTTAGGTTGTGTGCAGAGACTCTTTTTCTCGCCGGTAAATGAAGCGACAGTGCGGGTTTTAACTGCTAATGGTTGTGAAGTGGTTATCCCAAAAACCCAGGGTTGTTGTGCCGCTTTACCCGCACACCAAGGACAGGAAAAACAAGCGCAAAGTTTAGCCAGACAAATGATCGATAGTTTCGCAGCAACCGAGGTCGATTATATTATTATCAATGCGGCGGGTTGTGGTCATACTCTCAAGGAATATCATCATATTTTAGCCGATGATCCTGAATATAAAGATAAGGCTAAGGAGTTTGTGGCTAAAGTACGCGATGCCCAAGAATTTTTGGCAGCAGTGGGATTAACTGCTGATTTATCGCCGATTACCGAAACAGAATTAACCCTAGTTTATCAAGATGCCTGTCATCTTTTACACGGACAAAAAATCTCCGTGCAGCCACGGCAATTATTGCAAAAAATCCCCAATATTAACTTAAAAGAACCTATCGATGCGGCCTTGTGTTGTGGTAGTGCCGGAGTTTATAATATGCTACAGCCAGATACTGCCGATGAATTAGGTCAGCAGAAAGTACGCAATTTATTAAATACTGGGGCTGCGGTGATTGCTTCTCCTAATCCGGGTTGTTCCCTACAAATTAAAAAACATTTACAATTACAGGGAAAAGATACACCCGTTATTCATCCTATCGAATTATTAGATTATGCGATTCGCGGGCTGAAAATTGGCTAACTCCCACCATTTGAGTTGTGTTAGTGGTGTCAGGGAAGCAAAAGAAAACCCCACAGACAAAGACCTTGTAATGATAAAATCGACAATGGCGAGGGCTTGGCCATTAGTATTTTTTGCGTCGGACTAGCAGGAGATAAAAGCGTGACCTTTAAGATTGGTTTACTCGGTTTCGGGGTTGTGGGGACGGGAACAGCGAAAATCCTCCTTGATCCTTTTGGTCGTCATCCCGTACTCAAAGAGATTACCATTGGACGAGTGGGAGTTAGATCCCTAGATAAACCGAGAGAAATCGAGCTTTCTCCCCATCTGTTGACCACTGACCTAGAATCGATCGTTACTGACCCCGAAATTGATATTATTGTCGAATTATTGGGGGGTTTGGAACCAGCACGCTCTTTAATTCTCAAGGCAATCGCATCGGGAAAGCACGTTGTTACGGCAAATAAGGCGGTTATTGCCCGTTTTGGTGACGAAATCTACGCCAAAGCTAACGAAAAGGGGGTTTATGTCCTTCTAGAAGCGGCCGTGGGTGGTGGCATTCCCGTCATTAAACCCTTGAAACAATCCCTCGGCGCTAATCGTATCAGCAGCATTATGGGAATTGTCAACGGCACAACTAACTATATTCTCACGGAAATGAGCCAAAAAGGGGCAGATTTTAGCGAAGTGCTGGCCAAAGCTCAGGAATTAGGTTATGCAGAAGCGGATCCCACTGCGGACGTGGATGGATTCGACGCAGCCGATAAAATCGCTATTTTAGCCTCTCTGGGTTTTGGAGGTCGGGTAAAACGGGAAGATGTTTACTGTGAAGGTATCCGGCAAGTTAGCGCCGTCGATATCGCCTACGCTGATAGACTGGGATTTGTGATTAAATTATTAGCGATTGCGAAAGACACGGTTAAGGAAGATTCCGATACCCTAGAGTTGCGGGTTCATCCAACCCTAGTACCGAAAAACCATCCCCTCGCTAATGCGAACGGAGTCTATAACGCTATTCTGGTCGAGGGGGAACCCTTGGGACAAGTGATGTTTTATGGACCGGGTGCCGGTGGCGGACCGACGGCCAGTGCAGTAGTATCGGATGTGATGAATATCGTCGGAATTTTAAAAAGTAGTGGCAAAACCAAGGAACTTGACCCGCTTTTAAGCTGTGTTCACCAGCATTATTGTCAAATCGCTCCGATGGAGGATTTATCGACCCGTTTTTATGCTCGTTTTCTCTGTCGCGATGTGCCTGGGGTAATCGGTCATTTAGGTATGGCCTTCGGCGACCATGGGGTTAGTCTAGAATCCGTGGTACAAATTGGTATTAGGGGTGATTTAGCCGAAATTGTCGTTGTCACCCACGATGTGCGCGAGGGCAATTTCCGCAACGCTTTAGTGGCAATAGAGTCTTTAGAAGCTATTGACAGTATTCCCAGTATTCTCCGAGTTTTGTAGTCAAGAAATCGCTTTTTTTATGGTCATGGGTCGGAGAATCAGAAGTGAGAAAATTTGGCTAAGTTTGACTAGCACAATTTGGTTTTTTTGTCTAGGTTTTTTGGGCTTAAATCAAAAATTAATTTTTGCCCAAGGGTCTGATAATGTTTGTCCCCTGCCGATTTTATCAAGGTTACAACGCCATAAAATCCAAGCGGGAGAAACGATCGCCTCCATCGCCGAAAAATACGCTCTTATCCCCGCAACGATAATTAAACTCAATCCGACTATTCTCAAAAATGGTCTGGCCCCCGTCGGGAAAGAAATCTTTATTCCCCCGATGAACGGCATTCGCATCGAAGCACCCCGGGGTTCCACTTGGCGCGATTTAGAAGCAGCCTATGGTATTCGTGCCGATATACTCTTTGAGCTTAACGGTTGTGGTCGCCGGCCGACAATAGTTTTTATCCCCGGCACCAATTGGTCCGCCGCCGGCAAGCGATCGGATTATACTGGATTAAGTTCTTATCCCTTACCCTTTGCCAGTAGTGCTGGCCTAATCTACGGTTGGCAAAAAAGCCCCACGGAACAGAAAAATCTTTTTCATAGTGGTATTGATCTTCTCGCAGATATTGGTACACCTGTTCTAGCCGCCGAGGATGGTCTAGTGATTTATGTGGGTCAGGAAGGGGCCTATGGTAATTTGGTAGTAATTAATCATTTAGGTCGCCGGCAGACCCGTTATGCCCATTTAAGCAGGGTTACAGTGAGAATTGACCAACGGGTACGAGCAGGAGACGTTATCGGTGCGGTTGGGACCACGGGACAACCAGATATTATTCCCCCCCATCTTCATTTTGAGGTGCGCTTAGATACTCCCGTCGGTTGGACAGCGCAGGATCCAGCTTTGCATTTGCCCCAAATTGGCCCGCAATAGGGTGTGGGGTGTGGGGTGTGGGGTGTAGGGTTTTACCGATTTTGAGGGGGTCAATTACCTAATTTTCAGGGAAAAAGTCCAGGGATTTTCCCCCCGATTACTCGCATATAATGTAAAGATTTATTAAATTGTAGCGTTTGATACAATGCGGGGGGGGGAAGCGTGTACCCTCTTGACTGTTAGGTTCGCTTGTCATTGTTTTGGGTTGCCCTATCGCTTAACCCAAATGGAAATGTCAGGCACTCAAATCATCTACCATTAACCCTTTTCTTTTCATGAAAATAAAACAACTCGGAATTGTCTCTGGAGTTGCCCTGGCGACTCTGGTAACGGCTAGTGCAGCACAAGCTGCTTTGGTGGTCGTACCCCCCGGCTTGAATCCGGGCGACCAGTATCGCTTGGTGTTTGTCACTGACGGCACACGGGATGCAACAAGCACCAACATCAACGACTACAATAACTTTGTTACCAACCAGGTAACAGGAAGCGCTCTTGCTACGCAATTAACAACGGCAGGATTTAACCTGGGTACGATCACTTGGAAGGCGATCGGTTCTACTTCCGCTACCTCGGCCAAAGTCAATACCGGTACTGATGGCAGTCAGCCAGATGTTCCCATCTACCTCATAGATGGCAACAAGGTCGCCAATAATAATGCCGATCTTTGGGATGGCAGCATCCAAACCTTTATTAATCGCACTCAGATAGACACATCTGGAACAGATTCTGTATGGACAGGCACTAATGTGGGTGGCTCCGCTCAATCCCCGTTGGGTAACTCGGGTTTTCCGCCTATGGTTACTATAGGTAGCCCTGTTCAAACTGACGCCTCGTGGATCAATATGATCGGTCTTAGTTCAAGTAACTCATACACTCTATATGGAATGTCCTCAGTCCTGACAGTGCCGACTCCAGCAGTCAGTGTCCCCGAACCCTCTAGCCTTCTCGGTTTTATCACACTGGGCGGTTTAATGTTAGGGGGTGCTGTCCGCAAAGCGAGGAAATAATGCCTACAAGGGAGAGGAGACGCGGGTTTCCTCTCTCTTTTTTGGGGGGGGTTTTATGGGAAGATCGCTATGGTGCAATCCCGATCATCATGAAACGAGACTCGATATTTTACCGGCTTTTCCAACAATCCCCCTCCCTTCTCTTCGATTTACTGGAAAACCCACCCGATAATGCCACCGAATACCGCTTTGACTCCGTAGCCGTCAAAGAACCCAAATTTGAGATCGATGGCGTATTTCTCCCACCTGATACTGATAGGAACGGGGTGATTTATTTTTGTGAAGTACAATTTCAAAAAGACGAACGACTCTATGAACGGGTTTTTGGTGAATCATTTTTATATTTCTACCGCCAGCGAGAACGATTTACCGATTGGCAAATTGTTGTCATCTATCCCACCCGCAGCCTAGAACAAAGTAACACCCATCCCTACCGAGCGCTGCTCAATTGTCCTCAGGTGCATCGAATTTATCTGAAAGAATTAGGGGAAATTCAGCAGTTACCCCTAG
>NZ_JADBTB010000154.1:0-21880 GCF_020246405.1 Microcystis sp. M083S1 | reverse complement strand
CAGCACTTTTTCTCGGTCAATGATTAGGATAAGTTATAACTTAAAAGTTAATCAACAACTAAAGCTTATGCTTGTAGCTAAGTGAAATCATTGATTAAGAGACCTGTACTTTTCAATGACTTTTTCAGCAGACCCTATTTAGAAAAGGGGTTTCTGAAAGAACCCCCTTTTCTGTGTAGGGTGCGTTAAGCGGCTATCAATTTGTAATCAAAAAACCCAAACTACAAACTACAAACTACCCTGTAATCTTGATTGAACTAACAGCGTCATTTTCATGATTTATTTCTGGCATTTTTGGAGCGATCATTATCGTTAATTTCAATCCTAAAGCTTGAAGCCAAGAGGTTAGTTGATTCATGGCTTCAGGTGCAGGTTTTTGCATTAGTTCTTCCAATTGCTTGGCCTGAATTTTGATTTGTTCTGGTGTTAGATTTTGAGGTCTAAGGGCTTCTAGGACGTGATTAAACGCAAGTCTGAGTAATTCTGATTCAAATTCATATTCATCTCCCTCTAGATGAGTTTCCAAATAAACTGCTGCATAATGGGGATCTTTAAGGGATTCGATCAGGGAATCATGATAACTATCACTGATTGGCATTTTCTCGGCTCCTATAGTCTTGCCAATATTTTTGGGCTATTTCAATGTCTTTAGCTTGCGTTTTTTTATCTCCTCCACACAGGAGTAAGATAATTGTTGTTCCGATTTGTCCAAAGTAAACGCGATAACCAGAACCATAGTCTATTCGTAGTTCATAAACTCCTGCTCAAAGCTGATTTATAATCCCCTAAGTTACCTAAATTAACCCGGTTTAGGCGTTGAGCAATTTTAGTTTTAGCCTTAATATCCCGCAAAGAATCGAGCCATTGGGCAAAGGGAACTTTGCCGTCACTGGTAACATAACGTCGAATTTCTCTGGGTTGAGCCGCTATGGGATAATTATAGCAGTTATACTATTTTTCTAAAGTAATGGCAGATATGGTTAATTACCCTCACCCCCAACCCCCCACCCCCCTTATCAAGGGTAGGGTTGATTCATGAATCAACCCTACCCGACATCGTAGAGCAGGGGGGGGGAGAGGGGAGTATTTAGAAAACGGGTTTCTTTCAGAAACCCGTTTTCTAGGGGTGGGAGTATGTCAAACTAAAAAGTAAAGCTTAGACAGCCTATCTTTATCATGCCAGATCAGCCAATCTCGATCGCCCAATACTACCACGAGCGGACCAAATACGACCCCCAGACGATCGCCTCAAAAAGTAAAGGTCTTGATTGGAGTCAACAACCCTATCCCTTTAAAGAATACAAAATCGGTCAGACTTTCGATCTCAAACCCTACCTCTCCCGTCAAACAGTTCCCCAAAAAGGAGACTTTTGGCGACGTATATCGCGAATTTTGGGCTGTAGCTATGGTTTAACTGCCAAAATCGCCACTATGGGCAGTCCCTTGTACCTACGTTCCGCACCCTCTGCTGGTGGATTATACCCCGCCGAGGTCTATCTGATCTCTCGTGGCACGGAATTTTTACCCGCCGGTCTCTACAGTTACCAAGGTCAAAGTCACTCGCTGCTTTTATTCTGGGAAAGTGATGTCTGGACGAACCTACAATCTGCTTGTTTCTGGAATCCTGTTTTAGAAAATACCGATATCGCTTTAGTTACCAGTGCCATTTTTTATCGATCCGCTTGGCGCTACGAGGATCGAGCTTATCGGCGTATTTTCCTCGATACAGGGCATTTATTGGGCAATATTGAGCTATCAGCCTCGATTAATGACTATCGGGCCCATTTAATCGGTGGTTTTAACGATAGTCAGATGAATGAATTGCTTTATCTTGATTCCGAGAAGGAAAGTGTCATGACGGTGATTCCTTTGGCAGATCTGCTCAATATTCAGCAAAATCTCCCCCCTAGTACCACGGCACTACCTTCGGCAACCACGACTGTTTATCCCGAAATTCCCGAGGGAGAATTATTAAGCTCCCTACAGCGAGCCACTATCATAGCTACAGATGAGAAGATAGAAGCAACTGTTACTCCGTCTAATTGGGAAGATAAATATAATTTTCCTTTTTGTCTAAAAGTTTCCGTGACATCCCGTCCCGTCAATTGGGGGGAAGATTTAATTGATCTGGAAAGTACGATGCTTAAACGCAGATCTACCCGCGCTTATAGTGGCGCTAGTCTCAGTTTAGACGAATTGCGAGCGCTGCTGCATTTTACCTATCAACCCCAAGATTATGCCAGTCAAAATCTCGATCCCAATCCCGATTATTTTGCTCTAGATTTATTGGAAACTTTTATCGCTGTTTCGGCAGTAACTGGATTAGAGGAAGGCTGTTATTATTATGCTCCTAAAGCCCAAGAATTGCGGCAAATTCGCTTTAAAAATTTCCGGCAAGAGTTACATTATCTCTGTTTAGGTCAGGATTTGGGACGAGATGCGGCTGCTGTGGTTTTTCATACGGCGGATCTGTCAAAAGCAGTGGCTAAATATGGCGATCGAGTTTATCGTTATCTTCATGCAGATGCGGGCCATTTGGGACAGAGATTAAATTTAGCAGCTATTCATCTGGGGTTAGGGGTTAGTGGTATCGGTGGTTTTTTTGATGATCAAGTTAATGAAGTGTTAGGAATTCCCTCCGATGAAGCAGTTATCTATATCACTACTTTAGGCCGACCGAAAGTTTTTTAAGGTGAGTTTGACCCCCTGAAGGGGTGACAAGGAAGTTGAGGTCATTGTACTCTGTACTTTGACCGGTTCACTTTCTCTCTTGGACGTATTTTGTTTAAAGGTTAATCCAACTACGCACCATCTGTCGGGGTTTTCCTGAATTTTTAAAAGCGGTTCTATTGTGGCATAAAAAGCGATTATTAATGTAAAATATATCACCTTTTTTCATTTTGAAGCGGACTATATTTTCTGGTTTTGAAAAAAAGTCGTCGATGATGTCGAGTGTTTTTGTGATAGCTTCCGGTTGCGCTATTTCCAGTTTGGAGTAAGCGACTTCAATCCAGTATCGCATATAACGAAAAACCAGACCCCGAGAATCTGTTGAGAATAAGGGGAAATTATTCTTTTGAATAGCTTCTTGAGAATTAATCTCTCCAGGTGTAATCACATCCCGCGCCAAAGGTTCGTAAAGATAGGGAACTAGGTCTGTATGGTGTTGCCAGAAATATTGATACAAATTGGCGGCGTTTACTACAAGGGAATCTCCTCCCTCATCTGCGGCAGCAAGACACAGTAAGCCAACAAGATCAGGGAAGTAGTTTTTGGCTGTACTATCAGTATGATAGCCAGTTTCTGCATTCGTCATCGAAACGGGTATAGCTTCTTTAGTGTAATCCATTCCTCGATCGATTACATCAAAAAAATAGCCATAGCGGTGGTTTAGCAGTCCAAAAATACGAGAAATAAAAGCATAAATTAACCGCATTTCCGTTTCTGTTAATGCTGAATCTAATCGGAAAATAACTATTCCGGGTTCTAGGAGCAATTTCTCACGAAACGGCAGGAAAAAGTCAAGATTTTTATTAACTGTTTCCTGTGCTATTTCGTTGGGTTTGTCAAGCCATCTGTGATTGCTTGTTTTCAGTAAATCCAAGACTAATGATTTGGGTAAATGAAAAAATAGTTGAGAAGGATCGGGCAATTTTTTCCAAGTCAGTAATGAAATATTAGGATCAAAAATTGGTCTAATCATTTTTGAATCTTGAAGGCAACGTGAAGGGGAAGGTCAATGAGCGGAGTAAAAAATTCTGGGTCTAGTTCTAAATGTTCCTGATTAATTTTTAGTTCATAAACTTCTGGCATTTTTGTGAAGGCTGCTAAACGAAGAGATGTGAAGTAATCTTCCATAGTTTTATGAACACATTGCACGGCGACGGCTTTTCTATCTCGGCGCCAAATCTCACCGGGGAATAATTGATCGCGTCCGGAAAAATAGCCAGCTTCGGGTTTAAAATAAAAAGGAAACTTATCTTTTTTCAGAAAAGGTAAAGAGGGATGGGGGACGGCGAACAGGAAATATCCACCGAATTTCAAAAGTTGGTAGGCTTTCTGCATCGTGCTAATAGTTTCTGAAACATTTAAGTAGTTGAACAGAAACATAGCCAGAACTAAATCGTATTGTTCGGACTCAGTTACCCCAAAATCACGAATATCACCAGCTTCATAGGAAACATTAATAATCTGATGCTCGTTTTTTTGAATCAAGGCCTGCTCGATCATTTGTGATGAAATATCAATCCCATGAACATATTGAGCGCCTCGGTTAATTAACTCTCTTCCTACATAACCTTCCCCACAGCCTAGATCTAATATTTTCTTATTGACAATCGGTTCACATAAATCAATGACAAACGGACGAGCGGAGTAATCAGAAAGCAAAATCGGTTCTACTCGTTTCCAGTCTCCTGCGCTTTCGTCGTAAAGTTTTTTGGTTTCTTGTGTTGCTTTCATACCTATCTAACGTGATAAAATTTGCACTAATTTTGTTTTAGTCTAGCACTGTGCAAGTAATTACCCATAAAACTTTTACCAGTTAATCCGAAATCAGCTATCGCCAGAAAAACTAAATCTTCTTCTCCTAAGTTCACAGATTGATGCACGCACCAACGGGGAATAACAGCAAAAGTACCCGGTTCGACTTCGTTTTCATATTGATCAACAATAACTTTTCCTTGACCCTGAAGAAATACAAATACGGTTTCATGTGCGTGTCTGTGCATTTCATTCGCCTTTCCTGGCTTGACTATAACTAGGCGTGCATCTAAAACTTCTAGATCAAATGGCAGGCGAAATACGTTAAAATCAATATTGAGTTTATCAACCTTATTGTTGTATAAAGCCTCTAAGTTGCTGGCGCTGATTGTTGAAATAAGCTCCTTAGCTTCTTGCACATGAGTCAAGCTTTTTTGTTCATTAATTTTTTCGGTCAAGGCTCCCAGTCGCACTGTTTGAAAATCATGGTAAAGTTGTGATGCAAGCCTTAATATTGTTTGAGAGCATTGGCATTCATCAGATGGATTTTCAAGCCAATTTAACAAGTTCAGAACTTCTTCCTTGTGCTTTTCCCTTTGCATCCCGTATAGCAAAAGTGAACTCAATCCGGGTAGTAGTTTTTCCACTGGAACAGTAGATAAGTCTTCCGTCAATCCAATACGCACATCATTGATTTGATGCAATAAAAGTTCCTGTTCCTGATTAGACAGCTTTTTGCTTTTAATCATTTTAGTGAAAAGCGTAACAATCTTGGGTATGTCTGATGATGTCAAAGATTTATCTAGCGCCAACGCACGTTCATACATATTGTCCCAGTAAGCAGCACGTAGATCTAAGGCTTTTAACATTCCTTTCCGTAATTCCAGAACAGCCTGTTCGCCTTCACTGGCTAATTCCTTAGCAATTTCAACTAAAGTTAAGCTGTGTTCATCCTCCACTTCTGTATGTAAAGGAAAAAATACATATTGCTGCAAGGATAATGATGTATGGTTTTTAATCGCTTCAATAATGTGTTTGTAGATAAATTTAACAACAGATTCAGTCCCTAAACCTATGGCTCCAATAGCTTGGAGTGAGCTTCCATTCTGGAGCAGCGATAAGAATGATTCACGCCAGATTTCCACTTCAACACAAGGCGGTTGCCTGCTATCTACTCCCATCGCTTCTTGAAAACGCTTGAATAACTGTGGGTGAGGAATTTCCTGTACCCACTCGTCCTTAATACCTAATTTACGGATTGCTTCGAGATCTTCATGGTGTAGATGTCCGTTTTCTTCAGCTAAGTTCTTCAGCAGGTGATTTCGATGAGTGGGATTTTCTAGCTTTGATATTACTGCTGTTAAATAACGGGAAAACCAGTCACTATAAGCTCCGTATTGACTGGCAAAGTCTTTCATAACTTCATCAATATGTTGAAATTCTCCTTTTTCTAAAGCAAGTAAATACGGGTGATTAATCGCTCGATGGCTTAGTGCTTCCTCGATTAAATTTTCCATTTTTTCTCATCCCCCGATAGCCGCCCTCTTTTAAATACCATCACAAAATTGGCCAATTGTCAATAGCTTTTGAGATGCGCTCCCCCTAAAAACAGATCATTCTTGGTTAAGATTCTCTGAGATTTTCTCTCTCTAATTCGATTAAATTATCGATTTTTTTTAGCTTGGCATCCCCAGCAAGATAACCGATACCGCGATGTAAATGTAAGCGAAATTGTTGAGTTAGAGTTTCTTTATCGGTTCCTAATCCGTCTTGATGACAACGTTGTTTGAGGGCAATTAAGAAAATATCGGCCATTTCTCCCCCGAATACTTTCCAAGATAATTCTACATTGCTATCGGCAGGAATGGGAACGGGAGAGGGGAGACTCGGTTCGGCAAGGGAACGACAAAAAGCCCAACGACAGAGGATATTCCATTGGTCAATTTTGGTGTAGCGTTTTAATTTTATTAGGCTATCTTTGGCGGTTTGGGATAGTCGAAAACGTTCGATCGGTGATTCCATAATTTATAATTTTACCTCGAGCTGACTGATGATAAAATAGTTAGTCATTCTCAATCCTGTTTAATAGGATAGTGGGAAGTAGGGAGTTTTTTTCAGTGTTGCCAAAGGCACGGCGTAGCCGTCCAGTAAACAGTAATCAGTGAACTGATAACTCGCATCTGATAACTGATAAATGATAACTGATGAGTGCATCTCAAATTTGCAGAAATAACGACAATCGGCAATTATCAGTAACTCTTAAATTATTACAGATGTATCAGCAGCCGCGTGTAAGCATCCCACCGAAAAACTAATGCGCGGGGGGTTTGGGGGCGGCGCCACGCCCCCAACGGGGGGTTTGGGGGGTTCTACCCCCCAAAAGCTTGGATTGAGCGATAAAATCGAAAGTAAGGCCCGATGTCTCAAGTTAATTGGGGGAGAATTTCTTGGGAATTTATCTGAGTCATAATCTTACCAAAAGTAGCGATCGGGGTGAATAGTGGTTTGACGTTGTTGGGAATTGTATTCTAGCAGGTATTTTCGGGCGATTACTTCCTGTTCTTCTAATAAGAGTAGCTCATTTTGTCCAATTTCTGTATCGGTGGAAAGGAGGATAACTTGAGAGGAAGCGGCGGGAAAATAACGTTCAACTAAATTATGGCGATGGGAAGAATCTAAACGTCCGAGGGGTGTATCGATAGCGATGGGTAAATCTCGTCCGGAGACTCGCGCTAATCCCCACAAAAAAGCGATCGCTAATAGTTGTTTTTCTCCGGCAGAAAGACGGTGTTTAGGCACATTTTGTCCATCGGGACCAAAGAGAGATAGACCAAAAGTATCAGCATCGATCGCTATTTTCTGCACCAGATCGGACTTATGCAATAAATAACGAAAACATTCCGCCACTTCTCCCTCTAATCTATTTAATTTTTTTAAAGTTAAGCGTTCTTTAAATACTTTTAAAGTTTGCTGTGCTTTGACAATAGCATTGACGATGTGTTCGTTACTTTGGGATTCTAAAGCTTTCTCACTATAGGCAAATAATTCTTTTTTAGTCTTCTCAATTTTCTTTTTGATTTCTTCATAATTTTTGTGGCTTTGCTCGTATTCCGCTTGAGCATTTAAATACTTTTTCTGAGCGGTTTTTAAGTTATTACTCAGGGTTTCGTATTCTTCGGGAGAGGCTGCTACTGCTAATTCTCGCTCTAAATTATCTAAGTCAGCTTCCAGATTTCTTAATTGTTCCCTTGCTTGATGGGCGAGGTTAATTTGTGCCGGTAATTGATGGGTTAAGACTCGATTTAATAACTCGATCGCCTCCTCGTCTAAATCTAAGTAAGGAGTAATCAAACAATCGCTATCCTGAGCTAAAAACTGATTTTCTTGCTGTAAAAATTCTCTAATATTCTCTAATTGTTCTAAATTTAAATTCAGTTGTTCTAAATAAGCAAGTAACTTTTTATCTCTGGATTCTAAAACCGATTGAGCGACTTTAGCTGATTGAAATTGTAGCTCTTTTTCTCCCTGAATTTTAGCCGCTTCTAGGAGAGGAAAAATTAACTTTAATGGTAAAAATTCCCCCGCTAATTGACCTAAATATTCTCTCTGGTTATCTAGCTTCTTATCTAAATCCTTTTTTCTGCTCTCTAATTGACTTCTTTCGGCGGCAATTTTTCCGCCATCAATGCGAAATTTATCCGAGACTGCATCAAAATCATTTCTAACCAAATCTAAATTTTTTTGTTGAGTTTCCATCTCTTGCCGAGCCAATTCTAAATCTTCTTGGTACTGGGCTAATTTTTTCTCGATAGCTTCAATAGTTGCCAGTTCATTCTCTGCCGCTAATAACCGGCGCTTGCGACTAGCTAAAATATCAAGATCAACTGCTAATCTTTCCGCTAATTCTAACCCTAATAAAGTCTGCATCGAATCCTTAACACTGTCAGGAGGTACATCCTGTTCTGCCAATTCTTTTACCTGTTCCCCATCAAATAAAAACAGGTTAGAAATACCCAAAGGTAATAAATTTTCAATATATTCATCCCAAGTATTAGCTAAGGCGGGATCGGGCCAATCTTCATCTAAAATACCGAGGGTATCCTTACCATCTTTGGGCTGTTTTGTCCAGTATCTAACGATACGATATTGTCGCCATTGTTCATTAACTAGATGTTCAAAAGCCAGTTCAATTCTAGCTTGATCGATGAGGGAAGCTTGATGATTAACTGCTTGACTGAGAAACTCGGCATAACTTAAATTATTGCGAGTAGAACATTTAGCCCGCGCACCGTACAAAGCCAAACGAATCGCATCCATTAAAGTAGTTTTGCCGCCGCCATTCATGCCTCCCAAAAGGATAATTGGACAGGGATTGTTGTCTTTTTCGGGACGTAAATTAATCACTTGACGACCGGCGTAGGGACCGAAATTTTGCAAAACTAATTCAGTAAAAATCATTAACAGTCAGCCTTAGTTAAGTCGAAAGTTTTAGGGAATCTCCTGTAAAAATTATACCAGAAAAAGTGCCGCAGATATTTTTTTACACCCCAGAGAAAAACCCCAGATTTTATACTATAGCATTGATCACCATCGCCTAGATATAATTAGGGTCTGCGGAAAAAACTCTAAGATCCCCCCGCCTGTCGGCACCCCCCTTATTAAGGGGGGCAGGGGGGATCGAGTGCAAAACCTATCTTCTATTTAATTGCAAACAGCTACTTAATTAAAGTCTGCTGATTGTTACTTTCCAGTTTATTACTGGGCATGAGCCTATTTTTTGAAAAAATCGTTATGATCGGCGTGAAAGTGCCAACACAGGGGAGAAAATTGCTATGATCACAATCGGCGAATATTTATGCCAGTGTCTCCATAGTTTAGGGGTTAATCATATTTTTGGGGTGCCGGGGGATTATGTCCTCGATTTGATGGATGTTTTGGTGGAAAGTCCGATCGAATTAGTTTGCACCTGTAATGAGCTTAACGCGGGTTATGCCGCCGATGCCTACGCGCGAGTCAAAGGTATGGGCGCTGTCTGTGTCACCTACGGTGTTGGGGGATTTAGCCTCGTTAATGCTGTGGTCGGTGCTTACGCTGAAAGAGTTCCCTTGGTGGTAATTAGTGGGGCTTCCGATCGCTCGATTCGCCGGGATAATTTATTATTACACCACACCACGGGCGATTATAATCTGCAATTGTCCATCATGGAAAAAGTCACGGCTGCTTCAGTTATTCTCACTAATTCTGCCCAAGCAGCCAGTCAAATCGATCAAACTTTAGCCGCTTGTTTGCATCACAAACGTCCCGTGTATATCGAAATTCCCCGGGATCTAGTCTATCGTCCCTGTATCCCCTCAGAAAAGCCAATTTATTTAACCGATAATCTCACGGATGCCGCCGCTTTAGAAGAAGCCATTGAAGAAGCGGCTTTTTTATTAGAAAAAGCGGAAAAACCAATTATTTTAGCAGGGGTAGAATTCCATCGGTTTAAACTCCAGGATAAGTTGCTGAAACTTTTAGAAGTAACGGGTTATCCCTTAGCCACCACTATTTTAGGTAAGTCGTCAATTTCGGAAATGCAGCCGCAATTTATCGGCACTTATGTGGGGGCATTAAGTCGCGAATACGTTAGTCAACGGGTGGAAAATGCCGATTGTGTCCTCTGTTTAGGGGCGATCATGTCCGATATGAATTTAGGGGGATTTACGGCTAATTTAAATCCCAATAATTTGATTAATGCCAATTCCGAGAAAGTAAAAATTAAACATCACTTCTATCAACCAGTATTCCTAGGGGATTTTATCGATGGTTTAATTGATAAGCTAAGTCACAAAGAAGCAGCTACACTAGAGATTAAACCTGCGGCCGAATTGAAGAATTTAGAATTCATCGCCGTGCCGGAGCAAAAATTAACTAATGCTCGTTTTTATGAGCGAATGAATCATTTTATCGCTCAAGAATCTTTTGTTATTTCTGATACAGGGGACGCAATTATTGCCACAATTGATTTATTAATGCCCCAAAAAACCGACTTTATTGGTCAAGCATTTTATCTCTCTATTGGTTATTCAATTCCCGCCTGTTTAGGAGTAGCTTTTGCCGCACCAAATACTCGTCCTATCGTCTTTGTGGGTGATGGTGCTTTTCAAATGACCGCCCAAGAACTTTCGACAATTATCCGTCACCATCTCAATCCAATTATCTTTTTAATTAACAATGATGGTTACACGATCGAGCGGGTAATTCAGGATAATATTTATAATGATCTACAACCGTGGAAATATCACCAATTACCGGCAGTATTTAACGGGGAAAGTTGGAGTTGTCAAGTCAGGACAGAAGGGGAATTAGAAAAGGCTTTATCGATTGCCCAGGGTAACATCGATCGCCTATCATTTATTGAAGTACATCTCGATCGTTTTGACTGTTCCCAAGGCTTAACTCGTTTAGGTCAAGCTTTACGTTCACCCCATACTTAGACTGGTTATGCTATCCGGTTTTGACTGTGTGAAGCTGCCCTAAGACACCAGACTGAAACTCTTTTCGCTCCCAAGAGTCAACAATTAAGATACAATCGGTATCTTAATCAAAGTTTGCCGGTGACAACCGCAACTAAAAACAATATGAATGCTTTTTGGAAACAAATCACCCTACTGAACTTTTCCCCCGCTTCTTGGTCAAAATATAGCTATCTGCATCGTTTCGTCGGCCTTTTTAGTCAATGGCGACAGGGTAGCCGGTTTGTGGAGTGGACAGAACTGATGGGTGCGCTGTTAATCTCTCTCCTTATCGCCACTGCGCCGTTTTTCTCCACCAGTCAAATTGGTTTTTTATTGTTAGCAATAGCGGGTTATTGGCTACTCTTAACCCTTGTGGATGAAGGCAAAATCGGGGTGACACCGATTCATATTCTAGTGCTTTTATACTGGGGAATTGCCACGGTTTCTACGGCTTTTTCTCCCGTTAAAACCGCAGCTTTGGAAGGATTAATTAAATTAACTCTCAATCTAATCTTTTTTGCTTTTACCGCCCGAATCATGCGCTCACCACGCCTAACAAATTGGATTCTGACTACTTTAGTTTTAACCGCCTTAGCAGTGAGCGTTTACGGCATTCGCCAGCAAATTTTTGGTGCGGAACAGTTAGCAACGTGGAACGATCCCACCTCAGAATTAGCGGGGGATACTAGGGTTTATAGTTATCTCGGTAATCCTAATTTATTAGCTAGTTATTTATTACCCGGTATTGCTTTTAGCGGTGCAGCCTTGTTTGTGTGGCAGGGATGGCTACCGAAAATTTTAGCGGCTTTATTAACTTTAGCCAATGCCGCTTGTTTATTTTTTACCGAGAGTCGTGGCGGTTGGATTGGTTTGATGGTCTTAGGAATTGTCTTCTTATTGCTATTATTTTATTGGTTCAAAAGTTATCTACCGTTATTTTGGCAAACATGGCTTTTACCCTTAGTTTTAGGGGGTTTAGCCGTGGTGGTTTTAGGGGCGATTTTATTGGTGGAGCCGCTGCGAATTCGGGTGATGAGTATTTTTGCTGGCCGGGAAGATAGTAGTAATAACTTTCGGATTAATGTTTGGGATGCAGTTATCCGCATGATTCAAACTTATCCGCTTTTGGGCATCGGACCGGGTAATGATGCTTTTAAGAAAATTTACCCACTATTCATGAAGCCAAAATACACGGCTTTAAGTGCCTATTCTGTGCTATTAGAAATCATGGTAGAAACGGGAATTATTGGTTTTACCTGTTTCCTCTGGTTATTAGTCACAACTATCGGCCAAGGCATCCATCAAATTAAACTTTTACGCGATAAAATGGATAGTCAAGGCTTTTGGTTAATCGGGGCAATTGCCGCTATGGCCGGAATTCTTGCCCACGGTTTTTTTGATACAGTTTGGTATCGTCCCCAAGTTAGCACCCTATGGTGGTTAGTTTTGGGTTTAATTGCTAGTCGTTGTTATTCCCCCGCTAGGGATTTAAAGTAGTTCAGGCACAGATGCGATCCTCGATCGCCACCGATTGCAGAAGTCTTTCCACGATAACTTTAGCTTGACGACCGTGACTAGGAATCAGACGATGGCAGAAGACGTAGGGAGTAATCAGCTTAACATCATCGGGGATAGCATAATCGCGACCTTCGAGGAAAGCGTAAGCTTGAACTGCTTTTTGCAAAACCACACAACCCCGGGGACTGACTCCTAAACTAATATCTTCATGATCACGGGTAGCGCGGACTAAATCGACGATATATTGCTGTAAAGCAGGAGCTACCTTGACCAGACTGACTAATCTTTGCAATTCTCCCACCTGTTCTAAGGAAATACAAGCTTCTATGGATTTAACCGCCTCTTGAGAATGCTGTCTTTGTAACATTTTTAATTCTTCTGCTGCGCTGGGATAACCCAAACTTAGGCAAACGGCAAAACGGTCCATTTGTGCTTCTGGAAGCGGAAAAGTGCCTTGATATTCGATCGGGTTTTGGGTGGCGATAACAAAGAAAGGTTGGGGGACCGGCCGCGCTTCTCCATCGACGGTAACTTGTTTTTCTTCCATGACTTCTAGAAGTGCCGATTGGGTGCGCGGGGTGGCCCGGTTGATTTCATCGGCCAACAGGACGTTAGCAAAAGCGGGGCCGGGGATAAATTCAAATTCGCGACTGTTGGGGTTCCAAATCGTCGTTCCCGTGATATCACTAGGGAGGAGGTCAGGGGTGCATTGTACCCGTTGGAAACGACCGTTAATTGAACGCGCTAAGGATTTGGCTAACAGGGTTTTGCCGACTCCGGGGACATCTTCGAGGAGAGCGTGACCACCACTGAGCAAAGCCACCAGCACAATGCGAATCGATTCGGTTTGGCCGACGATGCTCTGGCTCAAATTTTCCATCAAAATATCAATAGCGTCTCTCATAGCACAAATGGGGTATTCTGTCAAGAAGATTAATGTTAAGTTTTCTTGATCTTAACGATTCTTTTCCTAATTTGCCCACACTAGCGAGGAAAGTTGACAGACAATGGCGGTAATTTTTCTGCTAGGGAGCTAATCGGGGTTAGGGTGGCGAGCATAGAGAAAATTAGTTAAGAATTGTTGCCAGTGGGCGAAATCAAGATTTTAAGTCGGTTCAGTACGGTAAAATCGAGAAGAATTTCTCTTAATCAGTGAAGATGAAAGCTAGTTCGCTCGTTTTTAGTCTTGTTTTAGGAATCGCTGCCAGTACATTAACCAATAGTTTACCCGAAAATTTGACTTTCAATTCTCGGAAAATATTGGCTCAAGATCAGGCTCCTTCCTGTCCCCTTCCTCCAGATCTTGCCATCACTTTTCGCAATAGTGAATGTCAGGCAGTTACCCTAGAAAAACCCCAGACTTTTTTCCGTTATTATAGTGACGAAAATAGCAAAAAAGGTCGTTTTCTGACCACGGATCAATATACCACCAATGTGGAGGTGATCAGAAATTTAGCCCTCGATCAAAAGTGGAATCCTCCCAATCAAGCGACTAAAGTAGTATCGGTGACTTTACCTGCGGGAACAACGGTTTATCAAGGAATTGTTGCCCCCCAGAATCCGGCTGATTGTTATCCCGGTGGTGGTCAGCAAACTTTTATTAAAGACTCGCGAGATGCCAATATACAATGGGGAGAGGGGCGAGCAATAACGGTTACATCTCTTTCCTGTCGCTAGAATATTATGGAAACGAACATGAGGGAATTAATTCAATCAATTGACCAAGCTATTACCGTGGCCGAACAGATGCGGGAAACAAAAATATCGACTCGGATTGAGGGTTTAATTTCTGTCCTGAAAACCATCAAAAGTCAGGCTTTAGCTGGTCAATTACCACCGTCTCAAGGCATTGTTACCCTAGGATTAGCGCGAGAAGTAGCTGATTGGATCGATTCCCTCGATTCTCCTTTATTGAAAGCGGTGGGTAAAGTGGAAAGAGAATACCAAAAATATTAGCAGTTGTCAGTTACAGAAGTTAGAATTAATCGAGAGCGATCGCAGTCTATCTCGATCTGATTTTTTAATCGATCGAGAGAATTAAATTTCTGTTCTGGTCGCAGAAATTGCACTAAATCCATCGTTAAAATGCGATCATATACATTGCCCGACCAATCCAATAAATGGATTTCCACACTGATAGTTTTTCCCTCGATTGTGGGACGATAACCGATGTTCATAACTGCCGGTAAGCGAGAACCATCAAGAGGCACCCAACCGCAATAAACCCCCAGTCGCGGCAATAATTTATCGGGAGGAACCTGTAGATTAGCGGTATGAAAACCTAATGTTCTGCCCAGTTGTTGCCCGACGACCACGCGACCGGTTAAACTATAGGGACGACCTAACATTTGCCCAGCTTGCTCAACGTTTCCTGCTGCCAAAGCTTGACGAATTAGGGAACTACTAATCCGACCCGCCCCACAGTTTTTTAAACCAACAATCTCGACTTTAATATTAAATTGAGAGGCGATCTGTAATAAATCTTCGGCTGTACCTTGACGACGATAACCGAAGCGAAAATCTTGACCAACACTGATCGATTTAGCCTGTAATTTTTCTACTAAAATCTGTTCGACAAAAGCCAAGGGAGTCAGGGAAGCTAATTGAGCAGAGAAAGGCAGTAAAACTAATTGTTTAACGCCTAAATTCTCCAAAACCTCCACCTTTTCCCCTAGAGGAGTTAATAACTGCCATTTTTCCCCCGTAAAAAATTCCCGCGGGTGGGGAGTAAAACTAACAACGGTGGGATAAGCGGGGCTATCCTGAAAAATTGGCTGTAGGACGGTTTGATGACCTAGGTGCAAACCATCAAAGTTACCAAGAGCGATCGCACTAGGGGCTAAAATACGGGTATTAGGGGAATCTACAATCCACACGCTGGCTTTAGGAACAGATACAAGAGAACAATTCAAGCGATTAATCTTGAGTGTAGCCTTTTGATTCTATATCAATCGGGCGATCAAGCTAAAAAAACACCCCCAATTACTTGGAGGCTTTTTCAAAGAAAAATAACTGTCATTAACCTTCGGCTAATTTCAGATCCCGCAGGGTGCTAATATCCACTTGAATCGATGGCCCCATGGAGGAAGAAACGTAAACTGTGCGCCAGTAACGCCCCTTGGCCCCAGAAGGACGGTTTCTGTCCACCGTTTCCTGTAAAGCTTTCAAATTAACTAACAAATCCTCAGCACTAAAAGAAGCTTTACCAAATTGAACGTGAACGATCCCGGTGCGATCGGCCCGGAATTCCAATTTACCCGCTTTGAACTCAGAGATTGCCCCCGTTAAATCCGTGGTTACGGTTCCCCCTTTCGGTGAAGGCATTAAACCCCGTGGACCAAGTTGACGACCTAATTTCGCCACTTTCGGCATCATATCGGGGGTGGCGATTAACACCTCGAAATCCATCATCCCCTTGGCGATTTCTTCGATTAATTCTTCCGAACCAACGATATCGGCCCCGGCGTTGTTCGCTTCCTGTACCTTTTCCCCGCGAGTAATGACCGCTACTCGCACCGTGCGTCCGGTTCCTTTGGGTAAACTTACCGTTGTCCGCAGTTGTTGGTCGGTATATTTAGGATCGATGCCTAAACGAATATGAGCTTCGGCGGTTTCGTCGAATTTCGCCGTCGCTAATTCCTTTAATAATGTTAGTGCCTCTAATGGCTCGTAGGCTTTATTTTCTACCTTAGCCTGGGCATCTCGCAAACGTCGTGAAACTTTTTTTACCATCTGATTTGTTGCTCCTTGGGTAATAACGAAGCTTAACTTCTCCCCGTAATAAGATTTAGTCTGAGATCTTGACACCCATATTTCTGGCCGTTCCCGCCACAATATTCATGGCCGCTTCGATGTCGTTAGCGTTAAGATCGGGCATTTTAGTTTGGGCGATTTCGCGTAATTGGTCGCGGGTAATGGTGGCGACAAATTTCTTGTTAGGTTCGTTGGAACCTCTTTCCACACCAGCCGCTTTACGGATGAGAACGGAAGCGGGGGGAGTTTTGAGGACAAAGGTAAAACTCCGATCCTCAAAAACGGAGATTTCCACAGGGATGATCATCCCGGCCTGATCGGCGGTTTTAGCGTTGTAATCTTTACAAAACGCCATAATATTTACCCCGTGTTGACCCAAAGCAGGACCGACCGGAGGAGCAGGGTTAGCCTTACCAGCAGGTAAAGCTAGTTTAATAATTGCGACGACTTTTTTAGCCATGATTTAGTTTTGTTTTTCGACTTGATTAAATTCCAATTCGACCGGGGTATCCCGACCAAAAATGGAGAGCAGGGCCTTGAGTTTGCCGCGCTCGGGACTAACTTCGATCACTTCCCCTTCAAAGTCCTTAAATGGACCGGATAGGACTAAGATTTGATCGCCAACTTCCATATTGATTTTGACGACCGGTTCTTGAATCTGAGCTTGTTTGAAGATGCGATCAACTTCTGACATACTCAAGGGTAGCGGGGTGACGTGACCGCGGCCGCGTCCGTAGTGCCGTTTTTGTTCGGCCCCGACAAAGTTGATCACATGGGGGGTGTTTTTCACCACCTGCCAAGCGTCATCATCCATGATCATTCTGATCAGGACATAACCCGGGAAGACTTTTTCCTCGCCGTGTTGCCGTGAACCATCCTTGCGGACTTTGACGGTGGCCGCTTGGGGAATCTGGACTTGCAGAATGCGATCGGCCACATCGAGGGTGTGGATGCGCTGTTCCAAATTAGCTTTGACCCGTTTCTCACAACCGGAAGCCACCTGCACGGCATACCAACGGGGTTTTTTCGGTAGGCCGCTAAGATTGAGTTCTTCGGGAAACTGCTCTTCTTCTAGATTCATGGGAACACCTTCCCCGCACCCCAGGCAAAGAATTTATCGATTAGATAGATGAGAGTGGCTACCAAAGTCACCATTAACATCACCGCCGCCGATTCGCTCAAAAGTTGCTGACGGGAAGGCCAGACGACTTTGGCGAGTTCTTCTTTGGTTTCATTGACGAATTCCTTGACCTGAAAGGAGCTTCCCTCTTTCTTGTCGCTCGCGTCTTTTTCTAGGGTTTCTTTTTTGGCCACGATCGCTACTCCTTAAAATGATACTCAAGCTATCCTTAACTTATCATTTTCACCGGACAACCCACACTAACCCCCAGACATTTAGATCATGTCCTTTGCAATTATCGGCTTGGTGATTACCAAACGCGCCCTGGAGGACTTGAACCCCCGACATCAGGTTTTGGAGACCTGCGTTCTACCAACTGAACTAAGAGCGCCCATTCGCTAAACTATTGGGCTTTTTTAAGGCCTTTATTTATTATAGCGTAGTTGTTGGCGATTAAGCAACTTTCTTGGTTAGGCTGTCGCCGGAAATTTTTTAGAGAGGGCGATCGAAACGTTCTTGGACCCTGGTGGCTTTGCCAACCCGATCGCGCAGGTAGTAGAGTTTCGCCCGACGTACTTTACCACGACGGATGATCTTGATACTGGCAACCCGGGGCGAGTGGAGCAGGAAAACTCTTTCTACTCCCACACCCTGGAAGACTTTGCGTACTGTAATCGTTTCGTTGATACCGCCATGGCGTTTGGCGATGACAATACCCTCGTAGGGCTGAATCCGCTCTTTATCTCCTTCAACGATTCGCACCCCTACCCGGATCGTGTCACCGACATGGATAATGGGCAGATCGCTCTTGAGATACTCGGCTTCGATTGATTTGATAATCTCTTCCGTTTTCATCGGCTTTCGTAAAACTGACAATTTACTATCATACCATATTTTTTTAAGTACAGCCTTTCTCGTCTAAATGAAATATGCTCTAAACGGGATTAGGGACTTGCGCTTTGATAATGTATCTTTTGGGCGAACGCAGTTCGCCCCTACATTGTGGACAAAATCCGTTACTGTAGAAGTGCCAGGAACCTGCGCCCTCCGATCGATCAAGTGTGCTGATCACCCTAAGTAGGGGGAAGTCCTTCGAGAGTCCCCGCAGCTAAGGGACTTACGCTTTGATAATATGCTATCTGGCTGGTCTGATTCTTCTACAGAGCGATTTTCTGGCTGGGATATTATTCCCAAGCAAGTCCCCCACGTCCAGCTTATCGAAAATTTGGGTTAAAACCCCGTCCTTTTAGGACGGCTTTAAGCTACAATGGAAAAAGCGATAACCAAGCTAAAAACTGAACCTTGACCACAGATAGTAGGGGGTTTCGTTCAGAAAAGAAGTCAAATTCGGCCTTGAACGAGTAAAACTTTCTAGGAAATAAGGTTGAACATTAGATTTTTTCGACTTGTTCAAAGTGGCCGGAGGGCATTCGGACACTCAAAACGGACGTGGAGAAAGTGTCAGACTTAAGCAATTAAGCGTTTTTCGGTGAAGCGTCAACCCCGTTCAGCGACCACCCTAAAAAAGTGGCGTGGTGAGGAATCGCCGTCCGTTTTACGGCGGCGAGGATGTCAAAGTAGTAGCCAACAACCCCGACGAGCAATCCATTTGCGCCCAATACCTGCGCCATAATCGCGTCAGATACTTTGCTTTGATCTAAGATTGAGTCAGCAATATCTAATTTGGAGTCTCAGGCAATGGAACCGATTTCTCTAATTCTCGCTGCGTTGGCTGCTGGTGCGGTTGCTGCTGCTAAGGATACGGCAGGAACAGCGGTTAAGGATGCTTATGAGGGTTTAAAAGCGTTGATTAAGAAGAAATTTGCAGAAAAAGGGAAAACAGATGATAGTGATATCGTCGATAAACATGAGAAAAAACCAGATTCAGAGGGGGTAAAAACACTGCTCAAAGAAGAGTTAATTGAAGCAAAAATTGATAGAGATGCAGAGGTTATTAAGACAGCAGAAGCATTACTTAAGCAATTAAAACCTGAAGAATTTGCCGCAGGTAAGTATAATATTAATGTTGGTGGTGATATTAAGGGAATGGTGGGAGATGGTACTTTGAAGGGAATTGCAGGAGATATTAGTGGTGGAAATATTAGTCAGAAGATTAATTAGTTGAGGATTATTTAGGAGGGAAATTTATGTCAATTACTGTTGAGGTAGAACTTAAAGATTTTCTAATTCAAATCAATCAAAAGTTAGACAATCTTCAAAAAGATGTTACTGATATTAAGATTGAACTTAGTGAAGTTAAAGGTGAAATTAAGCGTCTGGAGGGAAAAATTGATGGTGTCGAGAAGCGTCTGGAGGAAAAAATTGATGGTGTCGAGAAGCGTCTGGAGGAAAAAATTGATGGTGTCGAGAAGCGTCTAGAGGAAAAAATTGATGGTATTGAGAAGCGTCTAGAGGGAAAAATTGATGGCGTGGAAAAGCGCTTAGAGAATCAAGAGTTCGTCAGTCGAGGGATTTTAGTTGCTTTAATTGTAACGATTTTAGGCGGTTTGGCTAAATTGTTTGGTTTAGTAGGAAGTCCTTAAAGAGTGCTAATTCTAAAACTGCAATTTAAAGTTAACTTGAAAAGAATAATTTTGGGGTAGCAAAAATGACTGATAAAAGTTATTATTTAGAAATAGGGGGTGATGTTAAAGGTCTTATTGGTGATGGTGAATTTAAGGGAATTGCGGGTGATATTAGTGGCGGTGTAATCAATCAATATATTATCACCCAAAAGTCAGGAGTTGAGATTCAAGCTCAAACTTTAATTACGGGTTCACCTTATTTGGGTTTAAGGAAGTTTGAGGTAGATGATAAGGATAGGTTTTTTGGGCGAGATAATTGGATTATTGAGTTAACCGATTATTTAAATCAAAAGAATGTTTTATTGCTTTTAGGTGCGTCGGGAAGTGGTAAGTCTTCTCTCGTGCAAGCGGGTTTAATTCCTAAGTTAAAGGATAATTTGGGTGCGAATAAATTGGTTAATTTAACTTTTGTTCCTGATGTTAATCCCTTTGAGTCTTTTTATGGTTGTCTTTTGGCAAATAGATATAAACAATACCAAGCGAAATTAGCACAAGCTGTTAAGGAAGATACTTTAATTAAGGTGGTTGAAAGATTAAAAAATAATTCTGATTTATGGTTTATTTTTATTGACCAATTTGAGGAATTATTTACTCGTACACCGAAGACGGAAAGAGATATTTTCATTAAAAGTTTGATTAAATTAATTGAAAATAATGATAGTTTAGTTAAAATTGTGATGACGATAAGGGCGGATTTTTTAGATAAATTAAGTCCTTATCCCAGTTTAGGAAAAATCCATGATCAGTATAGCAAGATGTTAATAGATATGGATGAAAGTGATTTAAGATTAGCTATTGCTGAACCGGCGGCGAGAAATGGTGTAATTTTTGAAAAGGGATTAATTAATCAAATTATTGCCGATTTTTATGAACAGGCTGGCTCTTTACCTCTGTTACAATATACGCTAGATTTATTGTGGCAAAAAAATCATATTCAAGAGCGGGTTTTAAATATTAAGATTTATCAAGAGATTGGTGGGGTAACGGGTGCGCTAGAAAAACAAGCGGATAAAATTTATAGTCAATTTAATGAACAGCAACGGAAAGCAGCAGAGGAAATTTTTCTAGAGTTAATTAGTTTAGAAGGGAAAGAAGCAGTTAGCAGAAGGGCGGATAAATCGAGTTTTGAACAGGAGGAAATGCAAAAGGAGGTTCTCTATCAATTGATAGATAATCGTCTGTTGGTGAGTAAGGGAGAAGACGGGAAAGCAACGGTTGAGGTGGCACATGAAGAATTGTTGCGGTGTTGGCAAGTGTTACAGGATTTAATTCGAGAAAAGGAGGAGATAATTGTTCTGAGAAGTCGTTTATATGCTGATGCTAAACAGTGGGATGATTTACAGAAGCAAGATGCAGTAAAAGCGAGTAGTGAGCTTTGGGGAGGTTCTAAGTTAGCCAAAATTGTTGAGTTTCAAAAGAATAATTCTCTGCCTAATTTAGATCCTGTGGCGATAGAGTTTATTAAGGCGAGTATTAGTCAAGCAGAACGACAAAAAAACGAAAAAATTAGAACAGCGCGAAGGATTGCGGTGGTTTCTTTGGTGGCGGTGGTGGTTAGTAGTAGTTTGGGTTGGATGGCTTGGCAAAAAACCAGACAAGCAGAATTTAATCAAGCTGAGTCTCTTGGTAGATATTCCTTATCTCTATTGAATGAACATAAAAACTTGGAGGCTTTCGTCGAAGCGATTAAAGCGGGAAAAATTCTACAAAAGCAGCAGACGTACAACAAGGAGGTGACTAATGCCTTACAGGAACTTCTCAACCGCAAAAGTGAACGCAATCGCTTAGAGGGGCATGATGACTTTGTCCAGAGTGTTAATTTTAGTCCCGACGGCAAGACTTTGGTGAGCAGTAGTGGTGACAACACCATCAAACTCTGGAATGTAGAAACAGGCCAAGAAATCCGCACCCTCAAGGGGCATGAT
>NZ_JADBTB010000153.1:0-6047 GCF_020246405.1 Microcystis sp. M083S1 | reverse complement strand
GCCAAGCTTTTCTGGTCGGAACCCCCTAAGCCGAGTTTTCAAGGTGCTGCGCCGTCCACTTGGTTTTCGAGACTGGCCTTTTAATTCTAACGTAAAGCCAACCTAGAACGGCGGGGTTTCAGACCCAAAATTTCCGATGAACTACTCGGCCGCAGCAGCGTTTAAGGGTTTAATGCTGACGATGCGAGCGCCTAAACGGGTAATCCGACGCATTTCTTGATTCATGCGGCTATAGGGAACGGTCAAAAAGACACTGCCACTCTTACGGATAGAATAATCTAGGTTATCAGTATTGTCATTTTGACTCAAACCGACGACTTCATAGACAAAAAGGCGATTTTCTTTGGCACTAGAGAGACTTTGCATCGAAATGGCTCCTACATTGATGTTATAGTTCTCTAGTTTAGCCTAGCAGGGAGACTAGCAATCTAGTTAGGGTTTGCGGCAAAAAGTTTCTCGTGGGGCCAGGGTGTGGGGTGTAGGGTGTAGGGTGTAGGGTTTTATTTTAAGGTACTTTTCCCCTGAAATTTCCCCCCGATCCCTCCAATGGCTGGCACTTTTTGATTTTCCAAAAGTCTAAACGTCTTACCCAACAAGGTTTTTAGATTTATTCAGCCAACCCTAGTTAATGGCTGATTTACGGCCGTTTATTGTACCATAACGCTCGATCGCAATTGTCCACAGGCCGCATCGGTCGCTAAACCTCTGGAATAACGGACAGTAACGGCGACTTTTTCCTGTTCTAAAATAGTTTTAAAAGCCTTAATTCTCTTTTCATCAGGCCGTTGATAATCCACCTCCTGAATAGGATTATAGGGGATTAAATTGACGTGAGATTGAAAACCTTTCACCAGTTTGGCTAATTCCCCTGCGTGTTCAGGTAAATCATTCACTCCCGCTAAAAGAATGTATTCAAATGTCACCCTTCGTCCCGTGATTTGAACGTATTCCTGACAGTCTTGGATCAGATTAGTTAGGGGATAATGGTCGGCACTGGGGATTAATTTAGCTCGAACTTGTTGATTAGAAGCATGGAGACTAACAGCAAAAGTTACTTGCAAATTATGTTCGGCTAGTTGCTTGATTTTATGGGGTAATCCCACCGTCGAAATAGTTAAACAACGCTGACCGATACCCACATCTTTATTAAGGGAATGAATCGCCGTAACTACTTCGGGGATATTTAATAAAGGTTCCCCCATACCCATAAACACCACATGACTAACTCGCTGTTGAAAATCCTCCTGTACTGTTAACACTTGGTCAACGATTTCATGAGCTTTTAAATTACGAGTAAACCCCCCTTTTCCCGTGGCACAAAAATCACAGGCCATCGGGCAACCCACTTGGGAAGAAACACAGACTGTCAATCTTTTTTCACTAGGAATTCCCACCGCTTCGATGATTAAACCATCCGCCAGTTTTAGCAGATATTTACGGGTGCGATCGGGTGCTACACTGCGATAATGTATAAGGGAACGACCGATAGGATAATCCGCCAGCTTGCTGCGCCATTCTTGGGGGAATACGGAAATATCCGCCAAAGAATGCACCCCTTTTTCGTATAGCCATTGGTGTAATTGTTTCCCCCGATAAGCGGGTTGTCCCTGGTCTTTTACCCAGTCGGTCAGTTCCTCTAAAGATTTCGCTAGTAAAGTCATAAGTAGGTAGGCGTTAAAAATTATCAGACACCCCCGTTATCAAGGGTAGGGTTGATTCATGAATCAACCCTACCTTATTAAGGGGGGATTAAAGGCAAAATCCATTTTTAATTTAATTATAACCAGCTACTTAAACTTAGCCTGACGACAAAAACAAATCTAGTCTTAAGCTTGATCTTTTTTACTTTTCACCTAACCTAACTGTTCAAGGGGAACTGTCAGTGCCATAATAATCGATGGACTTCGATCGAGAGCAGAAATTTTATGAGTTGCCGGCCAAACAAGCCAATATGGGGGAATAGAGAGCTATTCAGTTGTAAAATCAATATTTAAGCGAAAATTTATGAAAATCGCTATTTTATCCCAAGATGCTTCTCTTTATTCCACCAAGCGACTGAAAGAAGCGGGAGAAGCTCAAGGCCATGAGGTGCGAGTGATCAATTATTTGCGCTGTTACATGAACATCACCTCCCATAAACCCACGGTTGTCTATAACGGTAAACCCTTGGAGAGTTTTGACGCGATTATTCCCCGCATTGCCGCCTCAAAAACCTTCTATGGAACCGCAGTCGTCCGACAATTCGAGGTGATGAATGTTTTTACTGCCAACGACTCGCAAGCAATTTCCCGGTCGCGGGATAAATTGCGTTGTCTGCAAATCCTCGCTAGGGAAGGGATAGGTTTACCGGTGACGGGAATTGCTCACGCAATTGAAGATATCGATGGTTTAATCGAAACCGTCGGCGGCACCCCTCTCGTGATTAAATTATTAGAAGGAACCCAAGGTATTGGGGTAGTTTTAGCGGAAACAGACCAAGCAGCCAAGTCAGTTATTGAAGCTTTTCGGCAATTAGAGGCTAATATTCTAGTACAAGAGTATATTAAAGAGGCCAGTGGGGCAGATCTGCGCTGTTTTGTCATCGATGGAAAAGTGGTAGCCTCGATGAAACGACAGGGGGCCGAGGGGGATTTTCGTTCTAATCTTCACCGGGGTGGCAAAGCAGAAAAGATAAAATTAACCCCAGAGGAACGCAGTACGGCTATACGGGCCACTAAAGCCATGGGTTTACGGGTTGCGGGTGTGGACTTATTACGGTCTAATCACGGGCCTGTGGTTATCGAGGTCAATTCCTCTCCCGGTTTAGAAGGAATAGAAGCGGCCACCGGTGTGGATGTGGCCAAAAAAATTATCGATTTTGTCGCTAAAAATGCCACCTTAGTCCTAAATCGCGATCGATATCAATATTAGCCGTCAGCCTTGCATCAGTTATCAGTTATCAGTTATCAGTGGGTAAGTTATCAGTCAATAGTATTAAGCGATAAGCTCGGAGCTGCCTTTTTACTGAAAAAGCTCCCCACACCCCACACCCCACACCCCTTAAACAGGATTTAGTATCAGTTATCAGTCGGCAAATACACGGACGCTATCGGGAATAATCGATAGTTTTACCTTTGTACCGATGTCTAATTGGGTGTTAATCGTTGTTCTAGCGTGGATTTGGCTGCCGGTGGCCGTTAGCAGACAATAACGGTATTCCCGCCCTAAAAATTGGCGATCGCAAATAACCAGATCTCCCGTCTCATCCGGTTTAATTTTGACATCTTCCTCTCTCAACATCAATTCCCCTTTGTCCAAATCTTGACCATCGGCAATTTCCCAGAGTCCTATCTCGGTTTGCCATTGTTCCCCCTTCCGTCTAGCGGGGAGAAAGTTAGCTTGGGTGACAAACTCGGCCACGAATCGCGAGGCCGGATGACTATAAATTGCTTCGGGATTGTTAATTTGTTCTAATTTTCCTTGACAAATGACCGCAATTGTGTCACTGATCACCATTGCTTCCTCCCGGTCGTGGGTGACAAAAATGGCCGAGATACCAGTCGCTTTCAGGATATGACGGATCTCGTGTCGTAAGCGTTGCCGGACCTGCACATCGAGATTACTTAAAGGTTCATCTAAGAGGATTAAAGAGGGTTTTGGGGCTAAAGCGCGGGCGAGGGCGACTCTTTGCTGTTGTCCTCCTGATAGCTGATGGGGATAACGTTTTTCTAGTCCTTGCAGTCCGACTAAACCCAAAGTTTCCGCCACCCTAGCGTTAATAGCTTTGCTCGATAATTTCTCCCCAGAATTTTTTAACCCAAAGGCGATATTCTCAGCGATGGTTAAATGGGGAAAAAGAGCGTAATCCTGAAAAACCATGCCTGTATTGCGTTTTTCCGGGGGAATAAAGGTTTTTTCGTCGGCAACTATTCGCCCTCCCAATTCAATCACTCCTTGAGATGGTTTTTCAAATCCCGCAATCATCCGCAGCAGAGTGGTTTTACCGCAGCCCGACGGACCCAATAATCCGAGAATTTCGCCCTCTGTTAAACTAAAACTGATATTATCGACAGCTAGAGTAGGAGAAGCGGGAAAACGCTTGTTAACCTCGGATAAACGCAGAATGACAGACTTTTTCATGGTGGGAAAGACAATCGCCCAGTCAGTGGCAGGGCCATTTACTTAAGAATTATTCCTAATTAGTTCACTATTATTATTTATAACATCTCAATGGACTAATTAGGAAACTTTCTCAAAAATTTCATGCTCACACCTGAAGATATTATTCTTGTTCCCCGGGGGGCCGAGCATAGCTCAATCCGTCGAGGATTAAGGAAAATCGGCGATTTAGCCCCGCAAATTATCCCGATTAACCTTGGCGCTCCAGAATTCCTCGACAGTTCCCCAGTCTCTAGGCAATCTCTAGAATTTCTTAATAAGTTTACAGGAAAAATTGTGCTGATGGGATTAGCGGGCAGTCTCAGCGATCGCTATCGGGTCGGAGATGGGGTAATCTATCAAGGTTGTGGCGCAGAAAAGGGGAGTTATTGGCAGTGCGAACCAGAAATAACCGCAGAAATCGCCCAATTAACCGGATATAGTCTCGTTAAAGGTTTAACCAGCGATCGCCTGATTAGCCAGTCCGAGGAAAAACGAGGTTTAGGACAGGGGGGCTATGAAGTGGTAGATATGGAAGGAGCAAGGATTTTAGCGGCTTTACGCGGGCAAAAAGTGGCAATTGTGCGCGTGATTAGCGACGAGGTGACACAGGACTTACCCGATTTAGCCCCGGCAATTGATAATCAAGGTCAGCTGCGACCATTGCCCCTAGCTCGACAAATGTTAATCCGTCCTCTCCCGGCCTTCCATTTGATTCAAGGTTCCCTAAAGGGTTTATCCGTACTAACTCAGGTGGCGCGAAGCTTGTGCGGCAGTAATTTTTAAAATTTGCTTGCAGATTATTTTTTTTCTGTGCTATAATGGTTAAGCTAAAATCAAGCGGATGTGGTGGAACTGGTAGACACGCACGTTTGAGGGGCGTGTGGCTTACGCCTTGCGAGTTCGAGTCTCGCCATCCGCATAAACTTTTATCTGCCCTCTGACAAGAATTGCCCTTGTCACCCATCGTCAGGGATGGATATTTGGCCATCAAAATTTCCCAACTCACCCTTTCAGGTGGCTTAGGTTTGACTAAGTTTAGTTAAGCGGTTGCGAGTAGCGATTTAGCCAAAGCACTAGGTCGTTTAAGGTTGTAAAATCCAACAAAGCCTCAGCCAAGGACTCTAATTGCTCGATTTCTAAAGCCTGAATTCGGGCAGCCAATACCTCATCCACTGCACCAAAGCGACGTTGCAACAGACGCAAAATCAGGGCAGATTCTCCTTCCAGTCGTCCTTCCAGTCGTCCTTCCAGTCGTCCTTCTTCCTTGGCTTCACGATATACCCTTGTATCTGCCAATTGTAGTCCTAGCATTGCTTCCACCTCCTGCCGACTCAAGTTAGTAAATTTATAGACCATAGCGATTTAGCCAAAGCACTAGGTCGTTTAAGGTTGTAAAATCCAACAAAGCCTCAGCTAAGGACTCTAATTGCTCGATTTCTAGAGCCTGAATTCGGGCAGCCAACACCTCATCCACCCCACCAAAGCGACGTTGCAACAGACGCAAAATCAGGGCAGATTCCCCTTCCAGTCGTCCTTCCAGTCGTCCTTCCAGTCGTCCTTCTTCCTTGGCTTCACGATATACCCTTGTATCTGCCAATTGTAGTCCTAGCATTGCTTCCACCTCCTGCCGACTCAAGTTAGTAAATTTATAGACCATAATTGTGGCAATCATTTCTATTATGGCGCGACTGGCTTCTGTATCTGCAATTTGCTCTTGGGTTCGTGCCAGTAAATAGCGGGCTTTTTCTGGTGCTTGGGTTTCTTCCACAGTAGTGAGTACCATTAAGGCAACTCCTAGGGGTAACTGCTGAATTTCCCCTAATTCTTTCAGATAAATTCGATGCACCTGAGGACAATTGAGCAGCGCTCGGTAGGGATGGGTGTTACTTTGTTCTAGGCTGCGGGTG